>CAINEA010000916.1 GCA_903847525.1 uncultured Acetobacteraceae bacterium
CGCCAGGCGGCTGACATTCTTGCTCTGTTCGGCCATCGCGGCGGGACCCACCAGCAGCAGCGCCAGATCGTGCAGGCCTGGATTATGGCCGATCAGCATGACACTGCGCGCCGTGTCCGACACCTGCCGCAGCGCCCCGAGCAGCTGGCTGGCATCGGCGAGATAGAGTTGGTCCATCGGCTCGACCAGCGGCTGCTCGTCCCACGGCTCCAGCGCTTCCAACGTCTGCAGGGTCCGCCGCGCCGACGATACCAGGATGATGTCCGGCGACAGGCCAAGATCGTGCATCGCATGGCGCATCGCGTGCGCGGATTTCCGGCCGCGCGCGTTCAGCGGACGAGCATGGTCCGATAATTTGGGGTCGTCCCATGACGACTTCGCGTGGCGCAAGAGCAGCAATTGTCGCATCGGCGGTCGCAAGGTCCGGCTGGTTTCAGGGCTTCGATCCTGCCATGAAACCGCGGCCTTGTCCCCCCGATAATGGCCGGATCGAGGATCGTCCCCGGGCGGCGCTACTGCGCCGGCAGGTCTATCCAGGAAAGATGCCCACCCTTGCTGGCCCCGGTGTCGAGAAACACCGCCGTTCCTCCGCCCATACCCGAGCGCCGATACGGCCGGCCATCGGTGCTGCGCCGGTCATGGCCGCAATAGACCGTCATGCCGGACGGGATCCGGTCCACCCAGCTCAGGCTGCGTTCGGGGAAGCCGTCCTGCTGGGTCCGTCCGGTGGGCTCGCCGTACAGCGCGCGCGACAGCGGCCCGTCTGGCCGGCGCAGGTCAATCGCCGGCGCCTCGTTCGCCAGCATCGCGGGATGAAAGCCGCCATGCACGAACAAAGCCCCCTCGTGGCGCAGCCAGGCCGGCGCGCGCAGGAATTCCACCAGCGCCCGGCTGCGCAACTCCGGCCCCAGGGCGCGCAGGGTCTCGGCCAAAATGGGGGTCATGTAGACATGCTGGCCGGCCAGCGCGCGGGCCAGCTTGAAGTCATGGTTGCCGAGCAGGAAAAGCCCGCGGCCTTCGTCTATCAGCCGGAACATCAGTTCCAGCACGCTGGCGCTGTCGGGCCCGTAATCGACGAGGTCGCCGAGCTGAACGACGAAGCGGTCGGTCGCCGCGGCATAGGCGAACGCCTTGGCATCGCCATGTACATCGCCGACCACCCGGATCGGCACCCCGTGGGGAATGAGCGGTCGGCGCAGGCCGGTCTCCTCGCCGGGGTTCTCCGGTTGCATCGGCCCGTTCATGCCGCGAGCCCCGGCCCAGCCAGGCTACGCCAAGCGGCCAAGGCCCGGTCGCGCCCAGCGGCGAGATCGACGATCGGGCCGGGATAGGTCCGGCCCAGCACAATCCCCGCCGCGGTCAGCATCGGTGCAGGGGCCTCCCAGGGGGCATGCAGATATTTGTCGCCCAGCCGGGCCAGTTCCGGCACGTAGCGCCGGACATAGCCACCGTCCGGATCGAATTTCTGCCCCTGCAGCACCGGGTTGAACACGCGGAAATACGGCGCCGCGTCCGCGCCGCACCCGGCCACCCATTGCCAGCTCGCGGCATTGGCCGACAGATCGGCATCCACCAGCGTATTCCAGAACCAGGCCTCCCCCGCCTGCCACGGCAGGAGCAGATGCTTGGTCAGGAACGAGGCGACGATCATCCGCACCCGGTTATGCATCCAGCCGGTCTGCCAGAGCTGGCGCATGCCGGCATCGACGATCGGAATCCCGGTCTGCCCGCGCTGCCACGCGGCCAGTCCCGCCGGGTCGTCGCGCCATTCCATACCCGCGAAGTTCGCCCGCAGCGGCTGTTCCGGCAGGTCCGGATGGTGCCAAAGCTGGTAGATCGAGAACTCGCGCCAGAGCAACTCGGACTGGAACACCGCAAGGCCCTCGCCGGCGCCCTCGGCATGCGCCTCCGCCGCAAACCAGGCCTGTGCGAGCGAAATCTCGCCCCAGGCGATATGCGGCGACAACATCGAGGTGCTGTTGATCCCCGGCAGGTTGCGCCGCGCCGCGTAGCCCGCGAGCCCGTCCTTCAGGAATGTCCGCAGCCGCGCCTGCGCGCCGGCCTCACCGGGCGTCCAGGTCGCGCGCAACCCGCCGGCCCAATCCGGCCGGCCCGGCAGCAATCCCCAATCGTCCAGCCGGTCGGATACGGGCGGCGCGGGGCAGGGGATGCGTTCCGGTGCCGCCAGCAACGGGCGCGGACCTCCACTGGCACGGCAGGCCCGCCCGAACGGGGTATAGACGCCATACACGCCGCCCGCGCCGGTGCGGATCGTTTCCGGGTTGAACAACATCCGCGTGCGATGGCGGCGCAGTTCCACGCCATCGGCCTTCAGCGCCCCCGCCACGTCCCGGTCCAGCGCGCGCGCCCAGGGCTCCGGCCCACCGCCGGTATGCACTTCGGCGGCACCGATTTCGCGGGCGAGCCTGGGGATCTGCTCCAACGCCGAGCCGCGCCGCAGCACCAGCGTCGCGCCCAAGGCGGCCAGCCGCCCCGCCAGCTCATTCAGGCTATGATGCAGCCACCAGCGCGACGCCCCGCCCGGCGCCCAGGCGTCGGCGGCCGCGTCGTCCAGCACGAACACCGGCAGGATTTTACGGCCGTCGCGCAAAGCCGCGTGCAGCGCCGCATGATCGGACAGCCGCAAATCCTGGCGGAACCAAAGCAGGGCCGGCGCGTCGGTCAAGGACGGGTGCCTCGCTTGGGCATCCCGAGCGCAAAGGAAAACAGCCGCTCCCTTCCTAGCAGGAACACACGTCCGCCGCGCGGAAACAGCCGGGCAATCTCCGGATGCGTCACATCCAGGCCCCCGGTATAGGCGCCGAACGCCGGCAGCATGACGCGCCGCGCATCCGTGACGAAGCAGGCACGGCTCTGCGTTCCGCCGCGTACGGCGATGGCAGCCTTGGGGTGGTGATGGCCACAGATTTCTCCTGCCGATTCGGGTCGTAGGGCTGTTTCTTTACCTTGATGACGGAATATGAGCGCTCCCAGTGAAAATTCATCCACCCAATCGCCGCCCAACTGCGCGGCGGGCTCCGGATCATGGTTGCCGAGCACCCAAACGAAGCGTGCTGCCCCCGTCATTGTCTGGATCCGGGCGATCTCCGCTGCTGGCAGCCGGGCAGCGCCGCCGCGGTCGTGGAAGCTGTCGCCAAGGGCAATGACGATCTTCGGCCGGTGGCGCCGCAGCAGCAGCGCCAGGCGATCCAGCGTCGCCCGCGTATCCCATGGCGGCAGCAGCATGCCCTGCCGGGCAAAGGCGGTGCCCTTTTCCAGATGCAGGTCGGAAACGGCCATCAGCCCATGATCGGGCCAAAGCAGCGCACCGGCGGGATCGAGCATCAGCCGCTCGCCGGCGACATGGATCGGGGCGGAGCTCATGCGTTGAACAGGTCCCTCTGCGCAGGGGCGGACTTGCGGCCCCTTGGGGGCGGTACAGGCTCCGCCTCGCTCATGGCCTCCGCCACCACGGCTTCCGCCTCGGCCAACAACTCGTCCTGGTCGGCCTCGCTGGTGACTTGCTCGCGGCCGATCTCCAGCAGGATCGGCACCGCCAGCGGCGACACGCGCGACAGCACCATGTGCACGATCCGCCCGTGCACGCGCGCCAGCATTCCGGCCACGCGCTCCAGGTCGATCAGCCCGGACGCGGCATCCGCCCGCGTGGCGCGGAGCAGGATATGGTCTGGCTGGTGGCGGCGCAGCACGTCGTAGATCAGGTCGGAATTCACCGTCACCTGCCGCCGGTTTTTGTCCGCGCCGGGTCGGTTGCGGTTGATCAGCCCGGCGATCACCGCGACATTGCGAAAGCTCCGCTTCAGCATGGAACTGTCGGCCATCCATTCCTCCAGGTCGTCGCCGAGCATGTCCTGGCCGAACAATGCCGCAATATCCGTCGGTTGGAACGCGGACCAGATGCCGATCACGTAGTCGGTGGCAACGAACCCCAGCGGCGCGAAGCCCGCCCGTTCCATGCGCTTGGTCAGCAACATGCCCAGGGTTTGGTGGGCGTTGCGCCCCTCGAAGCAATAGGCCACCAGATACCACTGCCCAGCTCGCGGAAACGTCTCCACCAGCAGATCATCGCGGCCGGGCAGGCGGGACCGCTTCTGCTGCAGCCGCAGCCAATCCGCCACCTGATCCGGAAAGCGCGACCAGCCCTTCGGCGATTGCAGCAGGCCGCGCACCCGCGCGGCCAGATTGGTGGTCAACGGCAGCCGCCCGCCGGCATAGGCCGGCACGAGCGGATCGCCCGCGCCCCCCTCGGCGGCTTCCACCGCCATTTCGTGCACCCGCAGGAATTTCAGCTTGCGCCCGGCGAAGATGAAGGCATCGCCGGGCG
>CAINEA010000917.1 GCA_903847525.1 uncultured Acetobacteraceae bacterium
GGCGCCGGCGAGGGTGACGCCGCTGTGGCAGGTCGCAGAGAAGGCGCCGGGATATCGTTCCGACTGGTCATAGATCGGGAAGCCGTCCGGCGTCATGACGCGCAGGCCGGCCCAGACACGCACGACCGAGGCATCCGCGAGGGCCGGGAAGGTTCTTTTCGCGCGGGCGGCGATGGCCTGCATCACCTCCGGCGTGGTGGAGGCGTCGAAGCCGGCATCCTCCTGGCTGTCGCCGAGCATCACCGACCCCTCATTGGTCTGCCGCATCTTATGCGTGGCATAGTTCAGCAACGGGCGAAGGCGCTCGGTGACGAGGATCTGGCCACGTTCGGGATGCACCGGCATCGACAGCCCAACCATCGGCGCCAGGTCTCGCGAGCCGAGACCTGCGGCGATCACCAGCTTGCCGGACAGGAAGCGTTCTTCCCCGCACTGCACGGTGAAGCCGCCGGGCTGGGGATCGATGGCGGTGACCTTGCGGTTCGGCAAATAGGCGCCACCCTGGCTGAGCAGGGCGGCATGGGTGGCGCGTAACAGGCGCAGAGAGTTGGCCTGGCCGTCCATCGGGCAGAAGGCAGCGCCGACCACGGCATCGCCGATGCCAGGCACCATGGCGCGAACCTCCTCGCGGCCGATGATGCGGGTGCCAATGTCGCCACTTTCATTGTGCATGCGATGGACCATCGCGGCCCGGTCTTCCAGTTCCTCGTCGCTGAGGCAGAAATGCAGGCCGCCGGGCTGTTGCAGCGCCACGTCCACGCCGGTTGCCGACGCCAACGCCGCAGCAAGTCCGGGCCAGAGTTGCGCGGATTGCTGGGTCCAACGGGCATAGCCGGGCATGGCCGCGCCTTTACCCTGCACCCAGACCAGGCCGAAATTGCCGCGCGAGGCACGGTAGGCGATGTCGCCTTCGTCCAGCAGCGCTACCGTCGCACCCTGTCGCGCGCCGCCCCAGGCGATGGCGCCGCCGACAAGCCCGCCACCGATGACGATCAGGTCGTAGGTGTTGCTCATCGGATTCGTGCTCGCTGGTCCATCGCCCTCTCGCGCTTGCGCAGGCGCCACTATAGCCTTGGCGCAAACGGAGGATACCAGGATGCGACCCTATGAAGGCCTTAAAGTGCTCGATCTAAGCCAGGGCATCGCCGGCCCGCATGCCGGCATGCTGCTGGCGCTGCACGGCGCGGATGTGGTGAAGGTGGAACCGCCGGATGGCGACTGGTCGCGCGGGCTGGGGCAGAACTGGGAGGGTGTTTCGATCATTTGCGCCACCTATAACCGCGGCAAGCGCAGCATCGTGCTGGATTTGAAGAACCCGGCGGATCACGCGCGCGCGGTGGAGATGGCGCGCAAGGCCGATGTGGTGCTGGAGAGCTTCCGGCCGGGCGTGGTGGGGCGGCTTGGGTTGGCCTATGCCGATGTGCAGAAGATCAATCCTGGCGTGATCTACATGTCGGTTTCCGGGTTTGGGCAGACCGGGCCATATTCGGAGCGGCCGTGCACGGACAGCGTGGCGCAGGCCTATGCCGGGCTGGCGGCGTCCAATGTCGGGGCGGATGGCATCCCGCACCGAATCGGCGTGTTCGTGTGCGACGTGATCACGGGGCTGTACGGCTTTTCCGCGATACAGGCGGCGCTGGCCGGGCGGGTGGCGAATGGAGGTCAATACATCGACATCGACCTGACGCACGGGACCGCCGCGCTGCTGTCGATCCAGGTGGCCGGATCGGTGGCCGCGGGCGGCACCGTGGCGCCGGTGAACGTTCCGGCGGGAACCTTCAAGACCGAAGACGGCTGGCTGGGACTGACCTTCGTGCGCGAGGCGCAATACGTGGCGATGTGCGAAGCGATCGGCCGGCCGGACCTGTCGGCCGATCCGCGCTACCAGAGCTTTGCCCGCCGGGCACAGCACCAGGAGGAATTGATCGGCGCGTTGCGCGCGGTGTTCGCATCCCGGCCGACCACGCATTGGACCGCGATCCTGCAGGCCAAGGGTTTGCTGGCGGACCGGATCAACACGCCGCTGGAACTGGTTTCCGACCCGCACATGCGTGCGCGCGGATCGATCGTTGCCCATCCGCAGCCGGGCATGGGCAGCATCACACTGCCGCTGACGCCGGGAGTTCGGACCGACGCCGAGCTGACGCCGGCGCCGTTACTGGGCCAGCATAGCGCGGAGGTGGCAGCAAACCCGTGGTAGCGGTTCAGCCGGTCTCCATCGGCAGCGACGGGTCAACGGCCCATTCGGACATCGAGGCGTCGTACAGCGTCACGTTCTCGTGGCCGAGCATAATCAGCGCCAGGGCATCGGCGCTGGCGGCGATGCCGCCGCCGCAATAGGTGATGACTCGCTTGTCCAGCGCGCCCACCGCGGCGAAGCGCCTGCGCAATTCGGCCGGCGGCAGGAAAGCGTTGGTCTCCGGATCGAGAAGATGCGCGGCCGGCAAATTAACGCTGCCCTTGATGCGGCCGGGGCGGCCATAGGCATTGCCGCCGGTGCCGGCGTGCTGCGCCGGTTGCAGAGCGTTGAGAGTGCAGACCGAACCATCGCCGATGGCCGCCAGCACTTCTCCCTTGCCGACCATCAGGTCGCGCTTACCGCGCTGGGGGAAAGTTGCCGCAGGACGGGGATTGCCCGCGCCGGTCTCGGTCGCCCTGCCCTCCCGGCTCCATTTCTGCCA
>CAINEA010000918.1 GCA_903847525.1 uncultured Acetobacteraceae bacterium
GTCGCTCTGGTATTTGGCCTGCTGGTTGGAATCTACGGCTGTGGATCCACGGACAGCGCCACGGCATCTAGCTCAAGTCCATCAGTATCTTCGCCTGAACTCTCATCGACGCCGACTTCCGTATCGGCATCTGCGTCGACGCCGGCACCGTCAACTTTGCCACTTCAGCCAGGTAGAAGTGTCCTTTCCGGCGCACCATTCCCCCGACATGCGACCACGGCCCCGCTGTCGTAACATCTGTCGTAACACGCCAGAGATATCGAATCTGAGTCGTAAATCGCGCCGGCGTCTACTGTCGAACCGAACCTAAATATGTAGAACGCCTTGTGCTTTGGGAGCATGAGGTCGCACGTTCGAATCGTGTCGCCCCGACCATCTCCATTTGAATCTAAATCCTCCATCTTGTCGATGGTGCGACCATTGACCGTTTGTCGTAACAGTTACGACAGCCCAAGGTAGACGGCTGTTTCGCGTCAGGCGGATTTCCAGATCTCGCCGTCTCGGATCTTCTCGATTGTGCGGCGATGAACGCCGTACGTCCGGGAGATCTCGGCCACGGTCCGGGTGGCCAGCTCCGCTCGTATTGTCCGGACTTCATCTGCCGTAAGACGTGAGCGACCGTTGCGCTCTCCGGCAAGTGGAACAGCTGGTCCAGGCTTCCCTTTGATGTAGGTCACTACGCGCGGGCTGTCCTCTTCTTCGAAGCTGGCTTCCCAAAAACGGCCGAGCCATTCTTTCATCTTCGTTGGGTGGTTGTAGCGATCGTGAACGCCTTTTGGAGTCTGGCCGAGCAGGCGGATTCGGACGCTTCGAGGGCAACCGTTCTCATCGAGCCAACTGGAGAAGCTGTGGCGGAATCCGTGAGCAGTTAGGATCCGCAGGCCGGCGCGGCGCATGATCACGGCCAGGTCCCTATCTATCGAATCTGCTCTATACGGATTGCCTTCGCTGTTCAGAATGAGCCGGGATCGCGGGAAGCAGAGGGCACGAAGTTCCTCGAGGAGACCATCAGGGAGCGGAAAGTCTCGCTTGGCGTACTTCGACTTCAAGTTAGCAGTAAGTGCCCCAGTTTCGATGTCCACCTGGTATCTGAGCTGCAGGGTTCCGTCAGGCTTCAGATCCGTGTATGAGAATCCGCATCCTTCCCGAAGGCGGACTCCCAGAAAGCCGTACAGCAGAATGCCGGCACGAAGCGGGTGGCCAGCTGCCGCAACAAGTAGCCGCCGCATCTCAACCGGGGAATAGACGTCGACCTCCGGTTCCGGCTCTTCGCGCCTCGGCACACGCTTGCTGTTGATTGGCCGTATGGCCTGATCCATCTCTGCGGCAATTTCGCAGACCTCGAGGGCCAGGCGTCGACATTTGTTGACCGTCGAAGGAGCAAGCTTTTCCCAGATCTCGACCGGTTGGACCAGATTGCCGCTCTTCATCTTTGGCTTGGCAGCCTTGTTCCGGTGGGTGAGCTTATGGTCCAAGCGGCTCAGCATCTCGGCAAGTACCACCGCGGTGATATCCTTCACCTGTAGATGGCCGATCTCCTCTAGAACGTGCCTGGCGACCGTCTTATTGGTGTTGCGAGTATTCGCGCGAGAGTGAGCCTTCAACGGTGCGTGAGCGTTTACGAGATACCAGACGAAGGATCCCTCTGGAAGATCATCGGTTTGATCCAGGTTGAGCGGCGGATTTATGAACTCCCGGTAGCTCTGCTCTGCTTCGGCTAGGGTATGCCCGTAGAAGGACCTTCTCGTAGTCGATCCTGGTCGTTTGGGATCCGGGACCGACCGCTTGATTTCCTTCAGCCTCTTCCTGGCGGTATTCACTCGAGTGAGCTTCTTGGGCATCTCCGATTCGATCATAGTCGATGTTTTCCTTTTGTGCTCGCAGCTTTTCCTTTCGTGCCTTCCACCACAGCTGAAGATCATCCGAATCGACCAGCAGTCCGTCGATCGGATCCACCACGCCGGGGAAAGTCGGGTCATCCCAAAGCTGGCGGGCTCTCGCTACGGATTTCAAGCTGAGAGCCTGCTGGACAAGCTTTGGACCTAAGGCGAGCTGAATCACTTAAACCTCTGGTTCTCCAGCTTTTGCGTTTAGCCACTCGGTGTAGGTGTGAGTGATGAACTCTGGGCTGATTTCGCTTGCAGAAGTCGATAGGAGAGTATCCAGCGCCAGGATCTCAAGGTCACAGAACTCGTCTGAATCGCCACTTCTCTGTTCCCACCGCTTATAGCGGATCCGCATGGCCTGAAGCATCCACCAGCACATTGCCCCGTACTCGGTGAGTGGCACTCCTTTGTTCGTAAAGATCAGCAGGAATGGGCGATCGTTCTTGCTGGTAGGACGCCACCAGAGCCGTTCCATATCGAACTTGAAATGGTCCGGATCCAGCCGGCATGCCGTTTCAATCTGGCCAGGGCTCACTTCTCAAGCCTCCCTGCCAGCTTCCGGACCTGAACGACGCGCCAGACGTCGCTGGCCATGATTGCGATGACGCAGACGCCAAGAGCGGCGACCGAGCCTGTAAGAATGCGCTTCTTACTCACTTCAGCCACTCATCCTCGAAGACGTTGTCGCAACCTTCTTTGTGCAGGAGGTGGTAGGCCTTTGTGGGGACGAAGACGCGGTGTCCGGAGAGACGGCCGTGGAACGTGCCGACAGGTTCCGGGTGCATGAATGGCTCCGTGATGGCCCTGGTGGTTACGCCGGCCGTGACGCCGACGATGATGCCTAGGAGAAATCGCTTCATCGCCTATTTCCTTCGGTCCTCGCCAGGGGCCAGGAAATAGGCGATGATCAGGCCGACTGCTACGCCGGCCATGAAGATGTATCCGTGCTCCATTACTTCACTTGCTCCTGTTGATCTCGGCCTGGATCCGGTTCCAGATGGTCTGCTTTGAGGCTGGCCATGAGGGCGGATCTTCCGGCTGGGGTGATGTCGTATCGCGTGGCGCCGATCGCTCTGAGTCCCTGCTCGGTGATGTCGATGTAGCAATCCTGCAAAATGGAGGGGGTATTCATGGGGTTGCTCATCCCTCTGGTTCCTCAGCAGATTCCTTGGGCTTCACTACAACGCTTGTTTTGACTTCGATCTTTTCACCAGCAGGTCGGTAGTCGAAGACGCTCTTCCAGAGCTCGATTTCGTCTTTGCTCTTTTTCTTGGAGCGTCCGGATAGGATCTTGACGACGCTCTTCTGCTGAGTCGGGGAAAGCTTGGACGGTTGGAATTCGAGCTTCACCGTCTTCTTCACGGCATTGCGCCAGGATGTTCCGATGAGCTCAAGTGCCAGCTGGCCTTTGCCCTTCTTGACATCGATCTTCTCGGTCTGCTTTCGGAATGAAACCGATCCCCAAAAGCTCGAGTAGGTTTTGGAGCCATTCTTCAGCAGAGGCTTAACGAACTGGGCAAGTTCTCGATCGAACCGGATATGTAGGCCGAGCAGGCGCCCTTCTGCCGCTGCTCTCATCTTCTCGGCGTTGGCGATGATCGCCTTAGCCTTTAGCACGTCGACCGAATTGTCGATCGACACGATAGTCGCCTCGCAGGTCTGCATTTTGTCGAGAACCCACTGCGCGGCCTCTTCGGAGTCGATGACGAACTTCTCCTTGCCGACAACTCCAAGCAGTTCGCCGGTTGAGGCGTCGTAGATGATCCCATCCTGGATCTCTACTTGGCGTTGGAATTGCCCGTCTGGCTGGAGGGTGCCTTCTACGAATGAATCTGTTGAATTGGGAATGCTGGACATGAAATTGAATCCTCTGGAATGAAGCCGGTGATGAACTCGAGGCGCTGGCCTTCAGCAATGAGTTCGGGGACGTCGAGAACCATCTCGGTTGGAACCAGGCGCAACACGGATGGGCGGCCGCTTGGATCGCGGCTCAGGACTTGAAAAAGGACTTTGCGGCAGACCGCAGTCATGCGCCACCTCGCAGGCGGATCCAGCCGCGGCGGCCGGGCATGTACTCCGCTAAGCCAAGGTCGACCAGGCGCTTGCGGTTGGTGCGGAAAGAGCTTGACCTTGGGCCTTGGGCGGTGTCGATCGCAAGCGCATCGCTTGCGACTTCTCCAAAGGTAGTCAGGTAGGAGAGCATCTCGCTTTGGATCTGGGTGAGCCCGCTGTCCAAAGCAGAATCGGCTGGTGGATCCACATCGGGGACCGCTTCCAAAATTGGCGCCTCGATTTCCGTTCGGGGGACTCCCGTTTCGGGATTTGGTGGCAGCTCGCCGACATCCAGGAGGATCAGCCGGGCTTGGGCCTTCATTCGCTCGATTTGCAGACGAATGCAGTGGAGCTCATCCTGGAGCGGCCTAGTGGCAGAATCGACTGCCCGACGGATATCGGCGGGGTCGCTGGAGTTGCCTTCTTTCGCGGCTTTGAGCTGTGACTCCAGTCGAGCAATCTGCTCGAGGAGCTCCTGCCGATCGGCATCTTCGGTGGGATCCCGCTGGATAGATTCGAGACTCTGCAGGGCCTCCGCAATTTCGTGGGGGAGGGGAACAACCGCGGCGGCCGCGGTGCCGTCCGGGTGCCTCGTCCGAACTGTTCCGCTCCGGACCAGCATGACCTCACCGGCCGGCGAGAATGCTCTGCCCTTGGCCCAGAACTGGCCAGGCTTTAGACGCTCGATTTCAGAGAGCTGGCGACGGTTGAAGCCAAGCGCATCGCCGGCACGTTCGAGGTCGACGTCGAGAACGGTTTGGCCGGTGAGAGTGTTGGCGGATTCAGCGGCATCCTTGTGGAGCTTGCTGAGGCGCTGGGTTGCGATGATGATTCCGAAGCCACGCTTGCGACCTCTGGCGACCACGGCCTTTACCGCCTTGCTCGATGCAACGCTTTCACCTTGGGGGCAGAATTCGTGAGCCTCATCGATGACGACCAGGCGCGGATGACGGTGCTCCCGCTTGAGCTTCATCAGCTCATCCAGGACCAGGCCGACGTACTCACGTCGCTCATCGACGTCCATTTCGCTGACGTCCACGATCACGGATGCCTTGGCGATCATGAGGCGCCGGATAATTGCTCTGGCGGTGCCGAGCTCGGCATGGATATCGGCACCGTCCTCTAGGGCGCCGATGATGACGTACGGGTGGATCTCCTTGAGGCTGTCGAACTCGCCTTCCCAATCGATAATCAGCTGGGGGATTGTTTGGCAGAGCTCTTCGGCGATCTGACGAAGCACGTAGCTTTTGCCGGCACCGCTGGAGGCAGTTAGGACGAGGCGACCGGCGAGGAGCTGCCGGAGATCCACCGGGACTTCTGCCTCAGGTGTAAAGCCGATCGCGGGCGGATCCATCTCCAGGGTGCCCTGTCTCACGCGGCCACTTTCCATCCGGAGGCGAGAAGCAGATCTCGAATGTAGGCGATGACAGTCTTTGCGCTGTCGTGCTGGCGACCTGGCGCCAAGTTGTTGCTCGGCAGGGTGTGAGGTGCTGGGAAGTGCGTCACGAAGCCGCTCGCCGCCTTGTAGACGACTAGGACTTCGAGCATCTCGCCCTTTTCCCAATCTTCGCCGGGACGGACCGCTACCCAGAGGGCGCACTTTCCCGTCTGGGGATTCCTTGCGATCCGGGAGTCCGGGCAGGCCCGGGTGATCTCAAAGAACCAGTCTTTGGCCTTTCGGTATGCCTCCTCATCGGAGAGATCCGTGAAAGAAAAGCCGCGAACCTCTTTGTTCATCGGCCCCTCCGTCCCGAACCAAGCTGGTAGCTGTTGTAGATCGAGCGGCCGTCATCACCGCGGACCTGGTAGCGAGCTCGCCACATATCCCGGCGGCAGTGCTTGCAGTAGGCGTCCAACAGGTCGAATCGATTGGCATCGGCTCTGAACTCTTGGGGAAACTTTTCCTGCCGACATTTGGGGCAGTACTTCACCACAATGGCACCGCTGTCGGTCTTTCTCACCAGAACGCTCACAGGCGCACCCCCAGGGCTTTCTCGAACGATTCCAGTGCCATAGCGGCCTCATCGACGCTATGGACGATATAGATCCTGCCGGCACGCTCCAGCTCTGCCTGAGCCGCGCTTGGGCGCCCAGATCTCTGCAGAACTTTGCCGCCGGCTTCGACCTGTGGACGCTTGACCTCCAGGCCAAGAAAGCCGCCGATCGGCCAGCGGGGTTTGGTCACCAGGAGATCTGGAACGCCTGGCGTGGCCAGGATTCCGCGCAGCTGTTTGGGGAGATCCTTGACCACGTGGCGCATGCCGATGTACGTGGTCAGAACCGTGCAGCCTTTGATCTCGAGGTATTCCACGATCGCCTTTTGAGCCTGGCTTTCTGTGACTACCAGGCTCATCAGCGGATCCTCCCGAAGGCGATCAGCCTAGCGCGGGAACGCTTTCTTGCAGGCGCAGGCTTGCGCACACGTCTGCACGTCGGGACCTGGTAGTCGAAGCCTGGTACCGTGCCTTTTGACTGCCAGCTAGGTGGAAGTTCTCGGTACTGGCCAGCGAGTGGCACACCGCCGAAAGCGTATGCCATGGTTGCCATCAATCCAAGTCGAGAGCCCTTCATGCGGCCACCGCCTTCTGCAGATCCTCATGCCATGCCTGGATCTCGGCGGCGAGCTCGGCTGTGCCTCGGCACTTCTGGATCTTGTCGAACCGAGTGCGCTCCTGCTTCATGAAGCTAAAGAGAGCCTGATCCGAACAGCCGAAATCGATCGACGCCTGTTCGAGCCGGCCACCCCAGATGGCGCGAACGCCGGCATTAAAGCTGCTTCGGTGCTCTTTGGGAAGATTGGGAAAGCTGGCCAGGATGCCGAGCGGCTCAGGCTTGGGATCCTGCTTGTGATTGGGTGGCCCGGATGGGCGAGGTCCTGAGACGTTCAGCTTTGGTGGTCGACCGGGCGAACGCTTTGGCGATTCCGTTTCGGGTGCAGGTGCAGGCTCGGCTGGAGGTGTTGCCGCGGCAGCTTTTTCGGATCCTCCCATGGGTTCCGGAGCGGCTGTCGGCTCAGGAGTGCCCTCGGCAGGAAAAGCCACCGCGGCGGCGTCTGGAGCGGCCGGAATCGGCGGTTCTTCTGGTGCCCGCGCCTTCTCACTTGTTGGGGTTTCGATTGCCGCTGCAGGAAAGAGAGCCGCGAAGTCGATCTCCATGGCGCCATCGATTTCGGCGCATCGAGAGACTGGGAAGTTCACATTCTTTGTGGAAAGACAGAGGCCGAACCCAAGGCCCGCAGCCAGATCCTGCAGGGCCTGGCGTACGGGTGCAAGGTTGACCGCTACGCCTCCACCACGTCCTGTGAAAGCGAGAGGATAGTGCTGATCCGGCGCGAACGCCATGCCGAAGCTGGTGATCGCGACTCTGCGCGAATCGGCATCCACGAAGACAACGAAGCGTGCCTCCTTTGTTAGGCTGAGCCCAGCGGCCTCGATGAACTGCCGGTTGGCGTAGACGCCCTTCTTCTCGGTCCAAACTCTCGGCTGGGCCAACGATTGTTTTCGAATAGGTTCTGTGTAGCGAACGAAAAGCATTAGGACATCTCCTTTAGGTCGGCGAGCTTTCGCTCAAGGTCTTTAAGTTCAAGGTCAACCGAGCTGATGAGATCTCTGGCTCGATCGAGATCGGAGGGCAGATAACCTGCCGGGTTGTCGAGGACGGCCTGGTATCTGGCCCTTCGTGATTTGGCTCCGTCAATGAAGATCTGGAACCGATCTGCCTGTGTTCTTGCGATAGCGCTTCTCATGCGGCCGCCTTGGACTTCTTAGGTGCCTTGGCCAGCAGCCTGTCGCGTGCTTCCTTGCGGATGAAGTCGAGGTCGACGTCACACATCTCGGCGAAGATTTCGAGCGCCGGCGCTTCAGGGGTATTCCACTCCTTGACGTCGCACTCGTGCAGAGTCAGGACATGGATGAGAATCTTGAGGAGATCGGAATTGGTTTCGATGCCAGATACCCAATCGCGCAAAGCTCTGGGATAAACGTCGTACTGCTTTGGCTCAACGAACCCGAACCGTCCCAGAAGAGTCCTCATGCTGCTCTGCCTGTCTCGCATGGCAAGGGAGGCGATCACGGCGCGAAGAACCCTGTGGTTCATAAAGGTGATCGAATCGACCGGAATCCCGCTGACAATGTGCGGGACCGCTTCAGCACGGGCCTTTAGCTCCGTGGTCCATTTGAGCTTTCGCTCTGCAGATTGCCGCTCTGCTTGTTTGGCTCTTTCTGCTCGGTCGGCTTCGATCTGTTCCGGCGTTCGCTTGTCTTGTTCCCGCTCCTTGGATTGCGGGACAACCCAAGACAGCTGACCAGTGACTTCATGAATGCCCGGAACGGCTCCAGGCGTCTCTTCAGTTGCAGGAATAATCTCGCCGGTCCCGTAGATCGTCGCCTCATTTGTCCGAGACCTATTGCTGAGCAGCACTGGCTCTAGGCCCGCGGCCCTTACGGCAGCTTCGACTTGATTTCGATTTGCGATGCACTTGCGGTCGTAGCACTTGACGTCGAGGCAGAGACTGCCGTCCGGCTCGAACTTCGGACATGAGCTGCATGCCCCAGCCATTGGGAGCAACTGTGCGTCGCCTACATCGAACGGAGCGCCGGTGAGCGGACGCGACTTGTAGCGGATTTCTTTGGCCAGGTATCTAACCGACCAAGATTCCCTGTCTTCTTCCGGAAGTCGTTCGTCACGTGAGTATTCCAAACCGTTCCACTTCGTTTCGTAGAACATGTTTGTGATGACTTCGTACTGATCCTCTTGCGTGAGGCGGGCGATGAGAATGGCGTGGCCAGCAGTCATGAAGCCGGCAAGGAATTCCTCTTTGGCTTCTTCTGTCAGATTCGAGAGCTTGATCCGGTCGTAGACATATTTCGTGCTCTTGCCGAGCTTCTCAGCCAGGACTTCGACAGGCTTGCCGGCGTCCTTGTACTCTGGCAGCGCAAGGATCCGCGCAAAGCCGTCTGCCTCCTCGAGGGGATGAACGTCTTCGCGCTGGTTGTTCTCAATGACCTGGGCTTCAAGAACGTCGCGATCGGTGAGGGCCTTGACGGTGCAGTCGAGCTCGGTCAGCCCGGCCAGCATAGCGGCGCGGTATCTGCGCTCACCGGCCACAATCTCGAATCCGACGTTGTGGCCGGATTCGATGATGTCGAGCGGGAGCTTCTCGGTCGGGAGCTCTCTGACCACCAGGGGCTGGAGCTGACCGATATTGCCCTTCATGGACTCGGCAAGCTCTGCCAGCCGGGTCGCATTAAAGATCTTGCGCGGGTTGGTGGGCGACGGCATGAGAGCCGTGACGGGGATGCGCCTCATGTGCGACATCAGCGATCACCGCTGGCGACTTCTGCTCGCCACTGCCAGTTGGCGCTTCCTGTCTCCGGAGCTGTGGACTCCTCTCGAAGCTGTCTGCCGGCTCCAGTTGCCTGAGTTGCCGCTTCGGCCAGAAGGCCGAAGCCGAGGAGCAGCGCCACGATCCAAAGGAGCGTCTTGCGGTCCTGAACCGCCTGCTCTGAGCGTGCTGAGCGCCGAACGCACGGAGGCATGATCGGCTGGTCCTTGGTGGCGTCGTAGTGACCCTTGACGTATCCGTCGATGTAGATCCGATCGACGGTATCCATCTCGGAATACCGCTCCATGAGCTGGTTGGACCTATCGACCGAGCCGCCGTCCTCATGGGCGATTTCGGCGGCGAGCTGGGTGGCGCTCTCGCGAAGACGATGCGTGCTGATCATCTTCCGTCCTCTTCGCCGAAACTGTCACCAGCTGGCTGGGGCGGAGGGCACGATCTGAAAGCGCGTGCTGAAACTGCGAAGCAAAAAACCATGGTGATCTCCTCCGGCAAAGAGCCGTCTGGAAATCAGATTAACACATTCTTGTGCTAAATGTGCTTAGAGTGGCACAAATATATTTATCAATCACATTGGTGTGTGCTTTGCTCTCATTCCGGCGTTGTCGCCTTCCTCAAGGTATCGACCGTAGCCGCGCTCCTTTCGCCTGCCGACGGCGTATCCCACGACTTCCCATTGATCGCCGGGCAAAATATCGGGATAGCCGTCTGCGATCGGCCGGAGAATTGGCTGACCGTTTTCAATGACCATCTCCTTTATGAGGAACTCGTAATCCTGGCTCCGGGCAACCGCCAGCAGTCCGGGCTGAACGCTTTTGCTTGGCTGGACAAGGATATAGTCGCCGTGCTGGAAGACGTCCCCGCCGGAGTCGCCCTTTACTTGAATCGCGAAGCGCCCAGGCCGGTAAAGCTCATCGCTGAACTCAACGAAGTCATCAGGATCAGGGTCGGCAGATTCGAGAGGGAACACGGATGCGCCTGCAGAGCCCATCAGAGGGAACTTGCGGCGCCCTACCGCTATCTGCGCTTCCCGAGCCATCAGCGGGGCAGGAGGGGCGGCCCCAGGCACGCTTCCATAGGGTGAAGGGAAGCTGAGCGGCGGAGGTGGTCCCGGTCGCTCATCATAGAACCACTCAACCGGGATCTTGAATACGTCTGCCAGGGTCGCGACGACACGCTCTGTGACCTTGATCCGCCCAGTCTCATAGTTGGCGTACGTGGACCGCTTTATGCCCAGGCGCGTTGCCAGCTCCTCCTGTGTTATGGGTGGTCGGTGCCAGTCGCGCGCGGTCCGCAGCTTGTCTGAAAGCTGCCTCTTATCGTCAGTTGTGCCCATCCACGCGATTGTCACAAAAACTAGTATCACCCAGAAGCACATTCTTGTGCTAGTTTTGCGCCACTCGTGCTATCTTTAGCACATGGCTGATCAATCAACCACCTCGAAGCTGCCCTCAGGACGCAGGAAGGAGCTCACTGTTGAGCAAAGGACTGTGCTAAAGCAGCTGCGAGAGCGAGGCCAGAGCATCGAGGAGCTCGCGGTTGGCTTTGGGGTGTCGTACAACACCGTCCGAAATGTTTTGAACGAACCGGAAGGACCTGCCTCCGAAGTTTACACCGCGCATTGAAACAAGAATGGCGCGGCTGTCACCGCGCCATCTCGACGGCAACCGGAGCTGCCGGGCTTTACCCGAAGTCATTTTAGCAGTTCCCACGACCTTGAACCACGGAGGTTCTAAGAGTGGCATTAGGCAATTCAGATTCGACCAGGCGCATCTATCTCACGGTGCGCGGGGGAGCGTTCGAGCTCTCCAAGGGGAAGGACACTCCTCCCGAAAGATTTGACATGATCGACGGTGTCCTCGAGGAGCTCAGTCTCTACACCAAGGAGCTCAAAGGGCCTCCGGTGCGGATCAAGCACTGCCTCCGGATACTTTTGACCGATGGTGACGAGCACTACTCGATAGAATGCGGCGCCAGGCATGCCCAGGGCGTAAGCACTTGGGTCCGGATGTTCGCGGGCTATCTGCATGGGATCACCGGCGGCGAGCGGATCCGCATCCGGACCAAAGGCAACGACCAGAACGACAAGGTGTCGAGCTGCTTTGTGGAGATTCAGAACGGCACCGAATGGGCCAAAACGGAATACCGCACCTTTGGCCAGGACGGAGACACGGCGCTCAAAGCGATCGAGTCTCATGATTCGTACAAAACCTTTACTCCGAAGGCTTCCGAAGGCGCCACCGGTGATGAAGAGGATCCAACCGGCGGCGCGTACGCCAGGAACTCCAAAGCCGAGCTCGACTTTGTTTCCCTGGTCACCACGACACTTGGATGGCCAGCCTTTGCTCCAAACGTGAACGCCTATGAAGGATGGTTCGCGGCGCTGATGAAGGCGGAAGTCTGGATGATCGAGCAGACCAATGAGGCGACCTGGATGTTCTTCCTGGAGTGCGTCCGGAAGAACATCGCGGTCAATAGGGTGCCGGCAATATTGGCCAAGGCGGCCGCGGCAACCGGGTACGACCCATTTGCGGAAGACGGCGAGACGATTGCCCAGGTGACGGCGGTCGGAGGTGCCTCCACCCCTGTCCAGACTTCTCAGCCAGCGGCATCTGGAACAAATCTTCAATCCATCGCTGCTGAAGTCTTCGGAGGCGAACCAGCAAAGGTGCAGACGACTGCAGAGCCAGCCGAATTCGGCAGCGCGGATGGAAACGTGCCGGCAGGTGTCTCGGCGTTTGGGTGGGTGCCGGGTCGCTGGTTTATGCCGCGCCAGGCTCGGATGAGCGCCACTGAGAACCAGATCGTCAAGTTTAAGGAGCGGGCAGCCGCCAAGGGACTCAAAGGCCTGGACGTGGACCGTGTTCTCTTTGGGCTTCTCATCGCGCTCAAGTTTCCGGAGGACGCTTACAAGACGATGGCCGCCTATCAGGTTGGCATCGACTTTCTTGCCGCGGCAACGGATGAGCAGGTCGAGATCGCCAAGTGCGATGGAGACGGATACGACCCATTCGTGGAGAAATGAAACGGCTGGCGCCCATCGATCTGGATCTGTGCATCTCAGGCCTGGACGTGTTCCAGCTCTTGAGCATGCCGGGAGTTCCCTGCGTGTTTACGAGCATGGAAGGTCAAACAGTCCACCTCGAATCGGCAGGAGGTGTGATCCACATTGTCCGGCCGAACGACTTGGCCGAGATTGGGCCCGTGGTCTCGGACATCAGCTACATCGAGTTCCATGCCGGCTACGTGGACGGAACCGACGCGATCGAGGCGAACATGCCTATCTCCACTCGGCTGATGGGACGGATCCCAACAGACCACGGCCGAGGGTTTTCGTTTGCCGCGGAGGATTTCAAGCGCGGGGTCTATCGGCCTACCGAATGGGCCTACAACGAATGCTGCCGGGCTCTTCGGCGGCTTCCCGAAAGTGAGGGCCACTGGATGAGCTATCCGAGTTCGGACTCAGACAGGACCGAGGCTTATGGCTTTGGTAAGGCGGTGCTTCAATGACGGACCATCAGCGCATGATAAAGCAGGCCGCGCTCGCCTATCTGAAATACGGGCTCGCCGTGCTTCCGATTTCGCCGGCTACGAAGCGAACGCCTACCAGCTTTGAGAAGGACGAGGCCGGCAACCCGCTTTGGCCGCACGGATTCAAGTGGAAGCACCTCCAGGATGAGCTTCCTGCCGTTCCGGATGTGGAGAGCTGGATCATGTCCTACCCCACGTGCTGGATCGGCGTGGCTTGCGGCCGAGGGTCCAAGAACCTAGAAATTCTCGACTTCGACGTTCCTGGAAAGAAAGGTGAGGCGCCGGCATTTGCTCCATGGATCCAGATGCTGGAGGCTCATGGACATCAGGACCTGATTGCCAAGCTGGCGATGCAGGAATCGGTCTCCAAGGGAATCCACGTCTGGTATCGATGCGAGACGGAAGTTGAGGGCAGCCAGAAGCTCGCCGAGAGGCCAGCAACGGAAGCGGAGCTCGCGGTCTCCGGGCAGAAGAAGCGAGTGCTTATCGAGACGCGCGGCCAAGGCGGCCTGGTGGTGGTGCATCCATCTCCAGGCTATCGCTGGATCCAGCACGATCATGAGCTGATCCCAACGATCACGGCCGAAGAGCGCGAAGTACTTCTCTCTTTTGCTCGCTTTTTCAATGTCGAACCTGATGCTCCGGTTTCGGTGTCTTCAGGTCCTAGAACCGACATCGAGGTTGGTCAGCGCTCTGGAGACGACTTTGATGCTCGCGGGAGCTGGTATGCGCTCCTGGAACCGCACGGGTGGCGCATGGCCGCAACCAGCGGACCATACACCTATTGGGTCCGGCCGGGAAAAAAGGCTTCTGACGGTCATTCTGCTCGAACTGGCGTCGGCAGCCAGGGCGATCGCTTCTATTGCTGGTCGACTGCGGCGGGTGTGCCGGCAGAGCAGCTCCTCACGAAGTTTGCCGTGTTTGCGTGGCTGAACAGCGGTGGAGACTACTCGGCCGCCGCTTTGGAGCTGGGCAAGCAGGGCTATGGACCGAAGGCCGCCGCGATGGCAGGCAAGTCTGTCAATTCCCGCGATCGCGTTCCGGACGGCCTCTCGCCTGGGATCTATCGATCCATTACTCAGCAGGAGGAAGAAGGCGCCTTTGAAGATCGCGAAGCGGACACATCCCTGGACTTTCAGGCGAATGATGTCGGCAACGCCGAGCGCCTGGTCCATCTCTACGGGAAGGACTTTCGCTACTGCTCTCTTTGGGGCCGATGGCTCTGCTGGGACGGGAAGCGGTGGAAGCAGGATGAGACCGGCGGATCGCCGGTCTACCGCGCCGCGATCGCCATGGTTCGCGGAATTGCCCGAGAAGCGATGCGGCCGGGCCGTGAGGGCAAGCGCGGAGAGATGCTCGAGTGGGCCGGCAAGTGCCATTCGAGATCCAGGATCGACAACATGGTGGCGCTGGCCAGGCACATGCCCGGAATCCCAGTTACGCCTGACGAGCTCGATCAGGACACCGAGCTGCTCAATGTCGCCAACGGAACCATTGACCTCCGAACGCTCGAGCTGAAGCCTCACGATCGCGACCAGCTGATCACAAGGCTGATCGATGTTCCATTCGAGCCAGAAGCGGACTGCCCTTTCTGGCTTACCTTTTTGGACAGGGTGCTAGCCGGGGACGAGGACCTGATGCGCTATGTATGGAAGGCGGCCGGCTACACGCTTACCGGCCACGTGAGCGCCAAATGCTTTTTTTTCCTTTACGGCACGGGTGACAACGGGAAGAGCATCTTCATCGAGACAATTCAGGCGCTGCTGGGCGACTACGGCACCACGCTTAACGTGGAGTCCCTGATGGTGCAGCCAATGGGCTCCGGCGCCACCAACGACATTGCGTCGCTTAAAGGAAGGCGGTTCGTGGTCTCGACCGAGACTGAGGACGGCAAGAGGCTTTCAGAGTCGACTATCAAGCGACTGACCGGCGATGACACGATCAGCGCTCGGTTCCTTCACCAGGAGTTCTTCAGCTTTAAGCCTCAGTTCAAGCTCTGGCTGATGGGCAACCACAAGCCCACGATTCGGGGCACTGATCCTGCGATCTGGCGGAGGGTGAGCCTGGTGCCCTTCGAGGTTTCCATCCCGAAGGAAGAGCAGATCCCTTCAAACGAGATGCACCGCAGGCTTCGCGCTGAGTTCCCGGGCATCCTCGCCTGGCTCATTGAGGGATGCGCCCAGTGGGCCAAAGAGGGCCTTGCCAAGCCGGAGAAGATTCTGGCAGCGGTGAGCAGCTACCGTGAAGAGAATGACATTCTAGGAAAGTTCTTAGATGAGCGCACCTATTCGGATAGTTCGATAGCAATAAAGGCTAGTGAAATGTTCGAATCCTATCAGAAGTGGTGCAAGGCAAACGGCGAATTCTCAATGAGTTCGCACCGATTCGGCAAAGCCATGAGAGAGCGCGGCGAGGAGCCCAAGCGCTCGAAGGATGGCAACTATTACCACGGCAGGGGGCTGATGGAATGACGCGAGTTCGGACAGGCAAAACCTTGATTTGGGGTTGGTGTAGCTTTTGGGTGTACCTTTTTGAACCTAAACAAAAAAATCTTAGTATTTCCCCTCTCGCGTACGCGGGCGCGGAAAATCCCCAAAAAAGGGTCACAAGCTACACCTTAGGTTCAAAAAAGCTACACCAGGGGTCCAAACTGCCCCAAAAAGCTACACCAAAAGCTACACCTGGCATGGATGGTGTCAGATGAGCCTCTCCAGGCGGTCTGGCGCATTTGCTCCGGATAGGGCGCCAGCGTCTGCAAAGCCAGCGGCATCAGTGCAGGGTAGCGAGATTACTTGGCCGGCCGGAGTGGACGCGGCGAAGATGATCAAAATGTGTGATCACATGGCCGGGAAATGCCTCCTGGCTAGTGTGTCTAGTGGCGATGATGCGAGTCGTGCGGGATCGCTTTGGAAGTCGCTCAAGCTGGCGATTCTGGATCATCCCATGCACGGCCGCCGTTGGCTTGAGTGTTCTCACGGAACTGAGCTTCGAGATCTTTGCCAGGCGGTGTTTCCGGACCTGTTCCCAAGGGCTCAGAAAGCCGAAGAAAGCGCGGAGTGCGACCTGACGGGCAGGCATCTGATGAAGTGCGTCCTGGAAGCGTTCCCGGGATCCTTTCGCGGGCCGATGACAGCCGAGGAATGCGCCGCGAAGCGGATGACTGCCGGCGACTTTCCCGGAAGCGATGCCTTCCCTGAATATGAACCGGGAGATGACCTTTGAAGCTGGCCGATCTGTCAACGAAGGTTGGGCGCTTCAAGGAGACAGACGTTCAGCGGTTCTTTGCTCGCCTCGAGGAGAAAGCTGATGGTCCGCTGGTCAATGGATCCAGGTGCATCGAGTGGCGCGGCTACACCAACGAAAAGGGCTACGGCCGAATCGCCATGAAGGGCGTCGGCCACATCTACTGCCACCGGCTGATGTATGAGCTGTCCCACAGGCGGCAGCTGCGCTTCGAGGACGTGGTGATGCACGTTTGCGACAACCGGCTCTGCGTGAATCCTGATCACTTGGATCTGGGAACCGTGCTGATGAACAACCAGGACCGCGCCTCAAAGGGCAGATCCGCGGCTTCGAAAAGAGGGGGAGGCTTTCGACTTACCGAGGAAAAGGTGGCGCACATCAAGATGTTGCTGGGCGAGGGCCTGGTGACTCCTGGCCAGATTTACCGGAATTTTGGGATCACTCACCGCCAGCTGTGGGGGATCCGAAACGGGCGCAGCTGGGCGCATGTGAAATACAACGACCGCGATCAGGCGATGCTGGCGCTGTGGGACTGAGCGCCCGGTGTCTACCTGTTTGGCTGGATTCGTTTCTGATAGTTACTGTTCTGAAGTTGACAACAATGGAGAGTTGAACCTGTGCAAAAAAATGGAGCAGACAAAATAGAGCTCACAGGGCCACTAACGTCTACCGAAAAGGAAGTTGTGGCGCGGTGTATAGCCGCTATGGAATTAGCCCAAAAGCGACGCGGCTGGTGGGCTTCCGCCCAAGGCCGAGCGGCTTTGGGATACCTGCAGATCTGGGGCGCGACCATTCGGATCCGGAGCGATTCCGGTGACCGAACGGTCTACCCAAAGATGCTCGGCCACGGTGGATCGTGGCAGGGAATGCCCGACGGCATGCCCGGAGTGGCGATGATCTACGAATCGGTGAATCGATGGTTCGCCACCCTCGGCCACCGAACACCGGGACTGATGACGCCGCCTCAGCAGCTACTGTACTGGGTGCACGTCAACGCCACCGACGACCAGGCGCTGGTAGTGCGCTATCAGTTCGCCGACGGATCGCTTGGAGATCCTCAGCCGGCCACTGATCCGGAGCCAGTAGCGTTTGAGTCGGTGGAGACGCTTGCCGAGGCGTTTGTGCAGACGGCACCACTGTCCAAACTGCCGAAGTCGACCACTCTGCAGATGGAATCAGCGCTTCTGGAGTGGGGTGCGGCGGGCCCAGCATGGTGGCGAGATGAGCGCGGAACGTTCCTGGAGGCGATGCACCTGGCGCTGGCGAGGCAGATGGCCGGTGAATTAGGGTTATAGTAGTAGTTCTTGCTACTCTCAACGCAAGAACAGGCTTTATTTTTCCCAATGCTTGGAAAAGTTGCGTGATTTGAACTTAAATTTTGATCACGTGTGACGGCGTAAGCCGCGCCTGAATGGTGCGAAGCTTGCCTTTACCCCACTTCTAACCCATATAGCGACGAGGGCCCGGGCCGCGAAAGCGGATCCCGGGCCTTTTGCGTTTCCGAGGTCGCTCCATGAAACTTGTTGACATTTCACACCATAACGGCGCCATCAACTGGGCTTCGGCAACTGCGTCCGGCGACGTCGATGCTGTCTACATGAAGGCAACCCAGGGTGCCAGCTACGTGGATCCCATGTTCTTCGCCAACCGGGAGAGCGCCAAAGAGATCGGCGTCCCGCTCGGCTGCTACCACTACGTGACACCCACTGACCAGGCGAGCGACCAGGCGGCTCACTTCCTGAACGTGCTGGGCGGGACTGTTGGCGAGCTTGCGCCGGCGCTCGACTGCGAATCAACCTATTCACAGCCTGGTGGTGCAGAGCAGTGGGCGCAGATTCCGATGGAACAGCGGATCCAGAAGATCCTGAAGATCGGCGCCGCTGTAGTTGCCGGAACAGGTGTCCCTCGGCTGGCGCTCTATTGCTCGCCGTCGTTTGTCGATGAGATGCTTGGCAACGATCCGCGCCTGGCGGTATTTGACCTATGGATCGCTGAGTACGGTGTTGTTGCTCCTCGAATTCCCGCGCCGTTCACGAGCTACCTGTACTGGCAAAACTCAGAGTCCGGCACGGTTCCCGGAGTGGGATCAGGAGACGTCGATACGGACGTGAGCGCGTGAATTGGCTGACTGTCTCCGCAATAGGAGGCACCCTTGTCGCCCTTATGGGCTGGATGACCACGGTCTATGTCGCGGTCCGTCAGCGGAAGATCGACGCGGTGAACTGGCAGCGCGAATCGGCAAAAAAGGAGATCGACGATCGCCTGCAAATCCAGGACCTGGCCCAGCGGATCACTCACGTCGAGGAAGCGATTCGCGAGCATCGACCGCTCGATGAGAGGCTGGCCGACCACGAGACCCGCATTCAGCTTCTTGAACGGTCAGTGAAGTCGCTTGAGCGCCTCCCGGATCTCTGCAACAGGATCCTGCAGGCAGTGGAGAAGAACTGATGGAGAACTATTCGAAGTACGCAAAGGCGTTTTGCACGGCGTTCGCGGTCCCGCTAATTACCGTGCTCGGAACCGGACAATGGCCCGGCCAGACATCTCTGCTTCAGGCTTTTGCGGCCGGCCTGGTGGGCACCGGGCTCTTTCACATGACCTCACCGAAGGACCAGACGCCGAGCTAGTTTCCCGCTTTTGTCGACAGACGAGAGCACCGGAGATCGGGACCGGATCAACCACTGCGAGCTGAGGCTCGCCAATTCAAAAGGAGGCCTCATGGCTTTATTTCTAATCTCAGCCTTAGTAGCTGACAACCTTGGAGTTTCAATTCCGCCGTTTAAGGACCAGCTTGAAATTGCTGGCCTGCCCGGTGCGTTCCTCGGCGCCGCGATCGGAACCGGAAAGGACATCGAAGCAGTCGTGGCGGTCAAGTCCGGCGCGGACGGATTTGATGTAACCGCCAGCTTCACGGACAATCTCAACATCCCTCTGCCAGAGATCACGATCGCCACGATCAAGTTGAGCGGTATCGAATCCCTTGCTCTTTCCGCATTGGTCGGTTCGGGCAAGTCGTTCAACACCACGCTGTCGATCGCGCCAGTTCCGGTTGCACCTCCCGTGGTTGCCGAAGTCGGAGCGACGCTTTGAAGGCGATGGTCCTGGTGGCCGCGCTTGGTCTGGGCCAGGCCGGTACGGCAAACGCTCAATCGGCTCTTTCGATCCCGTTGGATGGATTCGTCCAGCGGGGGAAGGCGTACGGAGTTACCGCGGTGAAGCTTGGTCAGACGAAGATCTGGCGCATTGTCATCGAGGGCGACGCGCTTGGAGGCGTCAACATCAGCGACGCCAAGGCTTCGGCAGGAATTGCTGGAATTGTCCCGTGGACGATCTCACCGTTCGGCCAGTTTCGCTTTGGCGTTGCTGACATGCTCGACGCGCAGAAACGACCGACCTTCAACGGCCTCGGCCTTTATTTCGGCTTCCGGCTCACGCGCTGAAGCTTCCAGCGGAGGGTAGAGAGCTCCGGGAGATCCGGAGACAAGGTCTGCTTTTGTAGCTGCATTGATTCCCTCCGCTGGGAACTGCAGACGTCTGCGATGCTTGGGCGCCGAGCTTTTAGGCAGGCTGATGAGCCGGTTTTCGCCGGTACCAGCAAAGGCGCCCATGCACTTGGACCCATGAATGATTTTGGATTGCCTCGGCCAAGGATCCGAAAGCTCGGCGAACCTGACTACGTGCCGGCGCCCGAACTTTGGGATTGGACACAGAGCACGTTCATCATCGAGGACGCCGAGCTGGCGAACCCCGACCACTCGCACCTGTCGGATGCCTATATCGGCTGTCTTTGGGCATGGCAGGAGATGGAGAAGAGCGATCGCCGAATCGTTGGCACCGCCCAGCTGGGTGAGCCGACCGGGACGGTTTGGGCAGTTGGCCAGCGGAGACAGCAGCTCGCGGAATGGTTCGGCCGAGTGCCAGACTTCCTGATCACCATCGATGCGGAGTACTTCACCGACTGCACTGAAGGCGAGGCGTGCGCTCTGCTCGAGCATGAGCTTTATCATTGCGCTCAGGCAGCGGACAAGGAAGGAGAGCCACGGTTCAACCATGACGGCGATCCGGTTTGGAAGATTCGCGGCCACGACGTCGAAGAGTTCGTTGGCGTTATTGAACGCTACGGCGCCGAAGCTACTTACACCGAGGCTGTTCGCAGGGCATTTGAGCGCGGCCCAAAGATAACGGCCGCAGTACTTCGCGGTATCTGTGGAATTTGCGCCAAGGCCGCTTAAGGTTTTAGACATGTCAAAGAAAAAGCCAACCGCTCTCACTCAGCAACAGAAGCTTTGGCTGATTCAGGCTTTTGCTACGTTTCTGGGCGGATGCACCGAGGTGGCCGCCGCGTTTGAAAAGGAGTTCGGTCGACCGATTAGCCGCGGACACGCATGGCAGTACGACGCTGGCAACCCGGCGATGCGGGAGCGTCTTTCGGCCAAGTGGGTGCAGATCTTCGACCACACCCGGCAGAAATTCCTAGACGACACTAGCTCGATCCCGATCGCGAACAAAGCTTGGCGGCTTCGCGAGCTCGATGCTGAGTACCGAAAGGCGAAAAAGAAAGAGCGTGCAGGTCAGCAGCGTGAGATTCTCGAACAGGCGGCCAAGGAGGCGGGCGATCACTACACCAACCGTCGCGAGCTGACGGGCGCAGGCGGTCAGGCGATCGCGATCGAGACGAAGGACACGACGTTCGATCTGTCCAAACTTTCCAGGGAGCAACTTGACCAGCTCGAAGCTATCCGTCTCACGCTTGCCGAGCCTGAGTGAAATTCGAGCGGCAAAGGCGAAGCGGCACCTTGCGGAGTTCGTGCGCTACGGCTGGCATGTGGTCGAGCCGGAGACGCCACTGATTTGGAACTGGCACATTGAAGCGGTGTGTATGCACCTGGAGGCTCTGACTAGACAGCAGCTTTGGAAGCCTGGTCGACCGGAACCGGAGTTGGGCAGGCTCCAACGCCTGGTGATCAACATCCCGCCTGGAACGATGAAATCGCTTTTGGTGTGCGTGTTCTGGCCGGCGTGGGAATGGATTGCCTATCCGGGCCTGAAAAGTCTCTTTGCATCGTATTCGATGGACCTGGCGACCCGCGACTCGATTCGATGTCGCGATCTGATTCAGTCGCAGTGGTACCGAGAATCGTTTTCGCCGGATTGGCAGCTCAAAGGAGACGCCAACCTGAAGACTGGCTTTGCCAACACTCGAGGCGGGTTTAGGGAATGCCTCTCGGTTGGATCCAAAGCGACCGGCTACCGCGGCGATAAGGTGGTAGTGGACGATCCGCTGAACGCCAAGGACGCTCACTCCGATACAACTCGAAGCGGCGCGAACTCTTGGTGGGACCGGGTGATGTCAACCCGTTTGAATGATCCTCGGACCGGCGTGCGGATGATCATCCAGCAGCGCCTGCACGAAGAGGACCTCACCGGTCACGTGCTTGCGAAGGGCGGCTACGAGCATCTTTGCCTGCCATCCGAGTTTGATTCTGCCGGCAAGACGTCAACATCGATCGGCTGGCAGGATCCACGGACCGAGGACGGAGAGCTGCTCTTTCCGGAACTGTTTACGACCGAAGTGCTCGACCAGCTGAAGAAGGATCTCGGCGAAGCTGATTTCGCGGGCCAGCACAATCAGCGGCCTTCACCAGCTGGTGGCCTCATCTTCAAGCGCCGATGGTGGAAGTACTGGAAGCCGGCCGGGATGGAGTTGCCTCCGATCCGGTTCAAGGACGAAGACGGAACCTGGGTTACTAATTTTGCCGAGGATCTTCCTGAACGATTGGACGAGACAGCGATTTCGATCGACTGCACCTTTAAGGATTCGAAGGGTGCCGACAACGTTGCTGCCGGTGTCTGGAGCCGAACGGGATCCCGTGCCTACCTCCGCGATCAGCGGTGCGAAAAGCTTTCGTTTACGCGAACGCTTGCGATGGTTCGTGAGCTCGCAATGCTTTGGCCCGAAGCTACCGCCAAATGGGTGGAAGACAAAGCCAACGGTACTGCGGTGATAGACACGCTCAAAGGCGAGATCCCGGGCATGATCCCGATCGAGCCAGAGGGCGGCAAGATCGTTAGAGCCCACGCGGTGACGCCGGTTATCGAGGCCGGAAACGTCTACTTGCCACACCCGGCGCTGTTCGATTGGGTGGACGGATATTTAACCGAGACCGGTCAGTTTCCATTTGGGAAGCATGACGATCAGGTCGACCAGACCACGCAGGCGCTAACTAGGATGCTGGTCGGCCGGCGCGACCAGGAACAGGCGACCAGCCTGGATGCGTTCAATTCCGAAGCTTACGAGTACCAGTCCGAGTTCAGCGGCTATCAGCCGATCGAGTAACCATGGCAGACCAAGAATTCACGTCGATTGCGCCAGCACAGGCTGTTTGGCCCGCGCCGTCGACCGACATGACCGCCGACTTCATTGGCTCTTCGGTTGAGTACGGCTACTGGGACGTCCAGCATGTACTGCCTCAGACCATTGATGATGCCGAGCGCCTGTACGGGCCCGACATCTACGAGCGCATGGCCACGGATCCTCTGATGGCAGGCATTGACCGCGTTCTCAAGGTTCTGGTGGTCGCAGACGGGCTGTCGATTCTGCCGTCTCACTCCCAGCCTTCAGGGAGCAGCACCACGCAGGATGACTTCGCCAACTACGAACAGGCGAAATTCTACGCGGACTACGTGTCGTACTGCATCCAGCGCCTCGAAGAGTTCGATGAGCCGATCGACGCAACGATCATCGACCTGCTCAACGGATGCAGGCTTGGCCACCAGTTGGCTGAGGTCACTTACGAAAATTTGCCGAAAGGCGAGCATGCCGGCAAGCTTGGCATCAAGTCGATCGACTGCAAGCCTCGGCGCAACTATGCGTTCGCCGTGGATCCGTGGAACAAGCTGGTCGGCGTGATCGGCGTTGTTCCCGGCGTCTCTCCACTAATCTGGACCGGCATAGTCAACAACGTCGCTCAGTTCCCGAACTGCATCGCTCCGGAGAAGGTTATGATCTTCTCACTTGAGCGGCGCAATCGCAACCCTCAGGGCGTGAGCTGGTGGCGCGGCTGCTACGATCCCTGGCAGCGCAAGCAGACCCAGAAGAAGAACACGGTCAACGCCGGCACCCAGACCGGCGGCGGCCTGGTCACGGCCGTCGCTCCGGAGCTCAACAAAGGCCAAAGCTTCGTGGATCCGCTTACGGGCAAGGAAGTCACCCAGACCCAGGCGATCTACAACGCGCTGCGCGGGCTTGGGAGCGGCAGGCCTGGCGTGTTCCCCAATGGAACGGTGATCGAGGTTCACCAGCCGCCGAGCGCCAACAACTATTTCGACTGGTTCTTCGACTATTGCGACAAAGAGATCGTGACCGCGTTCCTGCTTTCCTCAAGGTCCGTACTGGAAGCCAAGCACGGAAGCAAGGCAGATAGCGGCAACAGCCAGGATCTGCTTGACGAGCTGAAGATGTTCGTGCGGTCGCGGATATGCCAGCAGCTTACGATTCTTGGCCGCCGCCTGCTTCGCATGAGCTTCGGGGATGAGGTTGCGAGCAAGTTCGCTCCGAAGTTCTCGATGCAGAAGGCCTCGAGACCCGACTTCGCGTCGAATGCCACCGCAATCGGAGGCCTTTATCAGGGTCTCACCGCGGCAGGCAAGATTCTCAGCCCGAATCAGGACGCCTACTTCCTCCAGGAAGTGCTTGGAGCTCCGGCTCCGGATGCCGACGTCGATGCTCACACCGACGCGAACGAAATCGACACTGATGACGATGAGGACGACATTCCAGGAGGTGATTCGGCTGGATCAGCCGGGTTTCCAGCTGGCGACGTTCGCACCACAGGACCGGCCAAGCGACCAGGCGCAGCGGCCCCCAAGCCGACCGCCAAGAAGAACAGCGCAGGCTTCTCAGCCCATTCCGATGGACGCCGACTACCAGAAGTCGATGAAGGCCGTGCAGCGCAGGCTCGAGAAATTAAACGAGTCCTTGACGAATGGCGCAATCAACCCCGAAGAATGGGCTGACAAGATGGACGCCATCCTGCTGGATGGCCATTTCGAGGCGCTCAAGCTTGGATATGAGCGTGCCGGAGTATTCGACTACGATGCAGACCACCTGAAGATGCTGGCACGAGGGATCAAAGACAAAGAGTCCGACTTCCTGCAGGGCTACCACGATCAAAACGGTGGGTGGCATCGAGGATTCCTCGGTGACATCAAGTCGGGCGATGATCCTCGATACTTCAATGAGGACGGGACATTCAGGCCTGGATCTCTTGATGCTCGATCTGACCTATATGTCGGCCGCATGCGCGGAAGCGCGAACGAAGCTTTTGCGATCGCCTCATTCGAGGAGGATCCTGAGACCGAGTTCACGTGGGCTTTGGGTGGCACCGAAGACCACTGCGAGGACTGTCCAGAGATAGCGGCGGGATCACCCTACACTCAGGACACGCTCTACACGTACCCAGGAGCTGGAGATACGGAATGCCTTGGCAGATGTCTGTGCATCCTGGAGCGCGAAGACGGCGCCACCGGGTTTGCAAACCACAATTCAGGTGCGGCCGGCCCCGACGCACAAGACGAAGAAGAGGAACCTCTAATCGGTGATCCAGTTTCGATTGGCGATTCGATCACTCCGGACAGTGGAATAGCCAAGGACCTGCTGGGTGCAAGTCTCGCGGCGATTGACGATAGCGTTCTGATCGATGTGGCGGACGCTGACCGCTATAAGTTTATGGTCGGAAGACTAGATCCTGGCGAGCTTGGAGTTCACTCTCGAGCTGGTCTGATCGCGGTCGACGTTGCCCAGGCCCAACAGCAGTCATTGATGGTGGCAATCCACGAGATCGGCCACATGGTCGATGCTTCGTTTCTGAACGCGGGACGCGGCAGAGCTGCCCTGAAGGGAACCAGGTACGGTTCTGAGCAGGCGAGGAAGGGCAAAGGAGTGCTGACAGGCTGGTGGAATGCCGTGAAGAAGTCGCAGGCGTTCAAGAACCTGACGGCGGCATCCAAGAGCGAAGACGTTCTCCCAGGCGTCCGCGAATTCATCAAGAATTATCTCTTGAATGAAAAGGAGCTTTGGGCCAGATCGTTTGCTCAGTTTGTCGCCACTTCTGACGAAGCAAAGGGCGAAGCCCTGAATTGGCAGGCGGCGTACAATGAAGTTGCGGCACCTGGTGTTTCCGAAAGGATTCACTGGGACGCGAAGGACTTTGAGCCGATTCGAGAAGAGATCGAAAAGGCCTTTGCCGCGAAAGGATGGAAGCAGAAATGAAGGCTGAGCAGAAGGATCCTTTGACCGAGCTGAAAGAGCTTCTCAATCAGCCGCGCTTCAAGGACACCGATCTTGAAGCGAACATCGTATGGGCGATGAAGAAGAAGAACCTGACTCGGGATGAGGCCATTGCCTATTGCCTTGAACATTTCAAGTCGCTGAAGTTTATGTAGCCTCTCGACTCATACGGAATTCGAAGCCGCACCTGGCAACAGGAGCGGCTTTTTTCATGCCCGGAGCAACCAACCATGACACTAAGACTCGCCCAATTTGGCTATTCGGCCGAAGAGCTGAAGGCTATCCCTGCCGAGGACTTCGCCGGGCCCAACCAATCGTTCCCGATCAAGACGGCCAATGACGTGAAGGATGCCTGGGACCTGGCCGGGCACGCGGCCGATCCGTCAGCAGTCCGAACTGCCATCAAGACGATCGCGAAGCGCAAAGGGCTCGAAGAGGCTTTGCCGACAACCGCCGATAAGGGTTCCTTTGCGTTCTTGATCGACGTGGCCAGTTTTGGCACCGAACAGGAGTGGATCCCGTGGGAGCATAAGATCTTCGAGGCCGGCACGTACCCCAATCAGGGCGTTGACGCGAACCAGGGCTACCTCGACAAGATGGTTGCCAACTTCCGGCCCGTAAAGCTGAAGAACAGCCATACCAATGACCCGCAGTCGATCTTTTCGAAGGTCGCGCTCGGCACTTGCGATTCCATTCGCCGAGAAGGAAACGATCTGATCGGCAAAGGCAAGATGCATCAGGTAGTCCGGATGATTTCGGACGCGCCCAAAGCATCGATCGAGATCCTGGACAAGGACACGGATCCAAAGCTTTCCGCGATCGCGCTGCTGAACTTCCCACAGGTCGATGACGCCAAGGTGGCGGCCTGCTACGCGAAGTTCGCTTCGATGAGGCATTCCGCCGCCGACGTGGATCATATCCAGGCGATTCACGACCACGCGGCCCAGTTGGGAGCAACCTGCGCTCCCATGGACGGCCAAATGGGCGGAGCTCGGCACTCTAAGGCCGACCAGGCCGACATCCAGCAAATGCACGATTTGGCAGTCTCGCAGGGTGCTACCTGCACGGCCGCCGGCGCTCAAATGGGCGCGATTCAACCAAACGACCCGGCACGGCGAACAAGCACGGCCAAGGAGAACCAGATGAACCCAACTATTTGGGAAAAGGTAAAGGCGTTCTTTGGCCAGAACTCGGACAAGGCCAAAGAGTCCGGCTTCACCTCGGAGGAACTCGCCAACTTGGCGATTTTCACGCCGCCGGCAGATACGGCGCCTTCGGCATTCTCGAAGCTTGACCCGGTGCTAGCTGCCGAGTTTGAAAAGCTCAAGGCTGACAATGCCGAGACCCGCGCTCAGTTTGAAGCGATCACCGCCGCTAAGCTGACGGATCGAGCGGCTCAGTTCGCTTCTCAGTGCAAGGCAGATCGCAAGATCCTGCCGGCAGAAGAGGCCCACATTGCCTCTCTCTTCGTGATGGCGGCAAAAGCTGACGGAGACGGCAAAGCGGCCAAGTTTGGCGCTGATGGCTCCGTGATTGAAGGCGACAATGTCAAGGCCCTCAAGAGCGCAATGGAAGCTCGCCGAACCCTGGCGATCTTCGAGACCGAGATCCCCAACGCGAGGCCAATGGGCGTAGCGGGCGACCAGGTTGCGGCGGCTCATCAGACGCTGGCCACGGCGGTGGACGCTTACAACAAGCGAGGTAGGAACTAATGACGGGACTGCTCTATATCAGCCCGATTGCGGGTATCGAATCGCCTCGAGCAGGCGATTTCATTTCGTCGGAAGCCAACTCCTGGCGCTCTCGCGACCAGGTGCCTTTGGCGCCGGTTGGAGACAGCGCAACTTCGTATCTTGCGGGAGTTGTGCTCGGCAAGCAGGTTATTGGATCCAAGGCCGCATTTGCGATGGGTGCCGGATCCACCGGCGTTCTGACGTGCGGAACGATCACTCTAAGTGCTGGCGTTCAGCAGGGCGTCTATGGGGCGGTCTGTATCGTTGCTGGTGCAACTGCTCGGTACGAGATCTCGAACGCCTCGGGAGTCCTTGTTGGAGTCGTCACGGTTGGAACCGCTTTCAGCGGCGGTGGACTTGCATTCACCCTTTCCAACACCACGAACTCCGTGGTTGGCGACATCTTCACCATCACGGTGGGAACCGCAGCCTTTGCGAACACGGGCGGCGACACTGGAAACGGCACCTGCTCTGCGATCGTGGTTCAGCCGGGCGTTATCGGCGGAACGTACACCTTCACCTGCACGGTGGCCGGCGCAACCACCACGTTTACCGGCGTGGATCCGTTCGGCAACATTCTGCCGCCATTGACGGTCGGCACCGCTTACAACGGTGGCGGTTTGACCTTCACCATCACTTCCGGTGGAACGGCCTACATCGTGGGCGATTCGTTCACGGTCACGACCTATACCGGCAACGATGAGTACTACCCGGTCAACGCTTCCGCGTATGACGGCACTCAGAACGCCGCCGGCATTCTGGTTTTCCAGACCTATGTGGGAGCGGCCACGGTCGTTCAGGTCGCAGTCGTCTCACGCCAGGCTGAGGTTAAGGCGGGCAGGCTCTGCTGGCCATCGACAACTACCGACGACCAGCAGCGCAACTGGATTGCCCAGCTTGCTGCCCTGGGAATCATCGTGAGGAGGGATCTAGTCTAATGACGCCACAAGCACTGATGGCCGGTCTGAGCAATCTTATGGGAACGCCAAACGTTCCCGCCTACACCCCCATTGGCAAGCTGATTGCCAATGGGGACATCGCCCAGGGTCAAATGGCGACCCTGGCGGGATCCGTCAACGGAGTCCCCTTCGAACCGTCCTATCTCGGCGATCTTGGGATCTACGACTACGATGGCGCGATGACTCGCATCATCGAGGTCGAGTTCGACTCCCAGGTGATCAACCTGATCCAGACGAGCGCCCCTGGCTCTCCTGGACAGGAGACGGAGCTCAACCTCCGAACCGTGAAGGCGATCTCAGCGCCCCGCATCGCTCGAACCGTGACGGTCAACGCGATGGAAGTCGCTGAGATCCGGGCACTGGCATCGACCGACCTGGAAACGGTCAAGACTCGCGCCGATCGAAAGCTGATCAACGCGGTTCGCGACATTCGGACGACTTTGGAATACCACCGAGTCGGCGGCGCAATGGGCATTTTGCTCGACGCCGACGGCACCACGGTTCTCCAGAACTACTTCACGCTTTTGGGTGTGACCCAGCCGACGTTCAACGTTCAGTTCGGAACTGCAGGTTCGTCCAAATTCGTCCAGATCGGTGCGACTCTCCTGAACATGCTGGAAGACGCACTCGGAAACCTATCGCCGAGCGGCGAGCCTCCGATCGTGCTGTGCGGCCGAACGTTCTGGCAGCGATTCATCAGCTCTGCAGACGTGGTAAACGCCTACCAGTACTTCGAGGCGACGAAGCAGAAGTTCTTGCCCAACCGGGAAGATCTTCGCTACGCTGACTTCGAGTTCGGTGGAATCGTGTGGAGGCAGTGGCGCGGCCAAGCGGCCAACGGAGCTGGCCGGTTCATTCCAGACACCCAGGCCCAGCTCCTGGTTCCTGGTGTTTCCGGCACCTACCTCGGCCTCTTCTGCCCTCCGGAAGATCAGGTCAGCAAGGTGAATACCAAGGGTATTCCCATCTATCCGACCGTGAAGGTTCTGGATCACGATCAGGGCTACGAAATCCGGCTGCAGAGCAACCCTCTGCACATCATGACCCGTCCCGCGGCAGCTATCGAGCTGTACTCGAGCAACTAAGGAGGAACATTGAAGGAACTTCCAAAGAGATCCGAGGCGGAGGCACTTCTGAAGCGAACCGGCTACGTCCGATTGGGAGATCACAGCGCGACCAGCATGGAAGCGCTGGATGAGATCTACACCACTCGGCACAAGAACTGGCTTGCAGCAGAGAAGAAGGGATTCCTGATGGCTCCCGCCACAACCACGCCGGCATCCACATTGCCGGTCGCGCCGGTCGATCCACCGGCCTAGACAAGGACAGGCTACTGTCCTGACTTTGCGACTCGCCTGCACACCCGTTCAGGCGAGTCGCCTTAGGTTTAAACCATGTCCACTACATACATTCCTGCCAATATCGGCGGCCTCACGAAAGACCGTGTCCGCTGGCGCGTCGGCGACGTGAACGGAAACCCTCAGTGGTTTCTGCAGGATGAGGAGATCAATGCTCTCCTGGCCACCCAGGTTTACCCGGATGGCTCAATCCAGTTTGATGAGGTCTGCGCCCTCTGCGCCGAAAACATTGGCGCCCAGTGCACCCAGCTTGCCAACAGCATCGCCCAGCGCAACCTGAAGGTTGTCTACGGCGATCGCGCCAAGGCCGCGTTCGCGCTTGCCGATCGGATCCGCGACAAGGCGATGATGTGGCCAGGCGGGCCCACCGAATACGGAGCGCTTTCCGGCCAGATTTGCCATGGCGGTCTGCCGCCTCAATACGATCAGCTTGCCGGCATTTGCCCTGAGCGAATCGAAAGCCCGTTTGACATCCCACCCTACTGATATGGCTGTACTCATCAAGAACGCGGTCGCGATCGTGTACCCCGTGCTTCAGGCGGCAAATGCATCCAACGTTGCAGAGAATCCCGCGCCAGGCGCCAGCGTGAGCATTCCGGTGTACTTCGAGGAGGCAACACCATCTGAAGTACTGATCGACTACGGTGTGCAGCTTAGACAGCCGGCCTACCTTCAGTGCGAGCTGAGCGAAGCATCGAACTTCAGCAGTCAGGCTCTGGTGAAGATCCAGCTTAACGGCGTGACCTACCCGGCCGGCGACTTCTACCAAGAGTACGTGTGCCAGGGAAATCCTGAGAACCACAGGGTGCCCGGGTTTTCGGATGCAGACCATACCGATGTATTGCTCGAGCTTCTTGAATACGCTCAGCAGGGAGTCTAATGAGCAACGCACTGCAGACGTCCGCACTTCTGACGGCGATCAACGCTGCGATTCAGACCGCGGCTCAGACCTTTTTGTCCACCTCGGCGCCAAACCCGATTCTGATCTTCAATGAGCAGCCTCGAACCGAGGTGGAAACGCTGCCCTACGCGATCGCGGAACCGGAAGTCGTTCACATCGACATGGCCGGCAGGGCGGGAACGGTGGCGGGGATTTCGCAGGAGAACCGCTTCCGGATCATCGTCCGGCAGCGCTTCCCGACAGATCCCAGCCAGCTGCTTCTCAACCTTAAGCTCGCGGCCGCAAATGCTTTGATCGCAAACCTTCAGAACGGGCCCGGCTTTGCCGGAATCGCAATGCTGCCGCTTGTCTCGGATGTGACGTTTGCCGAGACCGACAGCTTTTCGACCAAGGTGTTCGAAGTTGAGCTCGCGTTCACCTGTGTGACGATTGGAACGCACCACTGATGGCCAGACAGTTTACGAAGGGTATCGACCTTTACAAAGCCCAGGGCGACTTTTTCCAGAGAGCTCAGCTGTCGGCGGAAAAGGCGCATGCACAGCTTGCCGAGCAGGCCTATGAGGACTGGAAGGCGCTGGTAAGCGGCCAGCTCCAGAAGGCCCAGACGAAGGGAGCCTTTGCGCGCGGATCCAACGTGACCGTATCGACCAAGTTTGGACGGAGGCGGCAGCTCACGGCGGCCCAGCTGGCCAAGCGGAATCTGTCAGGATCGGTGCCGCTTCTGCCGATCAACATTCAGTCCGGCCGGTTGGAGCGATCCATTACGCGGAGACAGACCGGAACGATGCCGAGACAGATATTCGACGTTGGCCCGAATTCCAGCGCCGGTAAATCGATGTGGGTGCTGGTTCCAGGAGGCACTCGGAAAATGATCGCCCGTGGGATCTGGGTGGAGATAGAAAGGCGGTGGAAGGCCCGCAATAAGGCTTTCCAGGATATGTACGTGAAAGGACAAGGAGTTTAGGAACGATGGCAGCTAAGACATCTCTCAACATGGTGGCGTTCACCTATACGCCGAATGCCAGCGGCACCCCACCGGCGGTTACTGACCTGGCCAGGCTCAAGACATTCTCGGCTTCGGCCGAGAATGACCAGAAGGACGGCGGCGGCATGGCCACGCGCTTCCCCTACTTCCTGAACGTGAAGCAGGGCCAGACGATCGACTTCACGGTGTTCGCCAACAACGCGGGATCCTCTCCTCCGGAGCCGATTCTGACGAACCTGGACATCTCGGTCTACACCGAGGGAGGAACCAGCTACCTTGGTCAGCTTCGCTCGGCGACGATTGAGGTGACCACCGTGAACAAGGAGGCGAGCGGAATCGCCTCTGCCTACAAATCGCCTGGCGCGACTCGAACTCAGGTCCAGTTCACGGCAAAGAAGCTGATCCTGACCAACGCGGTGAATATGCCGCTTCTGATCAACGGCGTGGTCGGCAATATGGACGTCACCGTGGTGATCACGTTTGGCACCTGGAGCTTCTCAATGCCGATGACGATCAAGAGCGGCAAGCACACGGTCGACCGTGAAGAGCTGCAGATGGAGGACGTGGTCTTCACGGCGAAAGGCACGGCCACCGGGCCCTCCGACAACTCTCTGCTCGGCAACATCCTGCTCGGAACGTCTCAGGTCGGCTTGGCTCTCGACACAGGCGGCGGCCAGTACAACACCGGAACCGCAATGTGGGCTCTGATCACGAAGCTCACGGTGAAGTTTGACGACGGAGACCTGATCGAGCAGACAGGGCAATTCCAATTCCAAGGCGCGGCAGTTTGGGCTACCGGCTAATTCAGGAGGCTTTCATGAGTGATATTCAAGAACCGAGGGGCTTTGGCGTGGCCCATGATCCCGTGATTCACGGGCCTGGCGGCGGAGGCTTTGATCCGATCACCGTCGAGAAGCCGGAAGTCTCGGAACCGGCGCCAGCTCCAGCAGTGCAGACGGTTGCACCGGTCGATGAGGCAGATCCGCATCTGACCGCTCAGCCGGGCGATACCGAGGTGAAGGCTTGATCACTGATCCGCTAGAGGAGGTGACTCCAAGCCCACTTATCTTTGACGACTTCCTGGAGAGGATTAAGCCGGCGAATGATTCCTTTGAGATAGCGATGCTTACTGGAGATCGGCTGAGGTTTCGCCATGTCTATGGCAGGGATTCCTTCCGGCAGATTCGGGATGCCGCCAACGGATTTGCGGACTCGGTTACGGCTGAGAAGGCCCCTCCGGCCATGCAGCCGTACGTGCCATCTGACAAGGCCACGAAGGTTTGGTGCCACATAATGGCCCAGCTTTCGCTGGATCAATGGGGCGAACTGAACTTCCTGAAGATCCAGCATTATGCGCCGATCGTGTTTGACGACCTGCAGAAGAAGTTCATGACGGAGATGACGCACGTGAGCAGCTCGCAGGAAATGGCCGAGATTGATTCGGCAAAAAAAGGATCCGCGCCAGCGTCTTCTGGCGGAACCGCCTCCAGGTCGCACAGGAAGTCTGGGGACTCCACCCCAGGCAGCTAGAAGGCGCTCCCTACGACGATGCAATGATGATCGACTTCATCGCGCTTGCCTACATCAGGCAGGAAGAGCTAAAGCCGACAGAGGAATAGATCGATGCCCGTATTTCAAGAGCTGATCACCAGGCTGATCCTGGAGTCCGAAAAGTACGTGGCGGGCGCGAATCGCGTCAAGGCCAGCACCCACGAAGCCACCCTGGCGATCGATGAGCTGGTTCTTCATTCGAAGGAAGCCGGCGCGAAAGTTGGCGAGGCCCTTCGGTTTGGCGAGCTGGTGGCTCCGCTCGCAGCCGCGGCTTCTGCGGTTGGAATCATCGAGCTCGGCAAGCATGCTGAAGAGACCGCACTTGAGTTTGACAAGCTGGAAAGACACATCCTTGGCGTTACGCGATCTGCGCAGCGGACCAAGGAGATCATGGATTTTGGCGAGAAGCAGTCCGGACTGTTCGGAATCGCATCGCCGGAGCAGCTTGACTCAGTTGCCGCTCAACTTGAGACATTGAAACTCAGGACGGAAGAGTATCTGCCGGTCCTTGAGAAGCTTGCTGTGCTCTCTCCAGAAGGCGCCGCATCGATGACGCAGTTCGCCGAAGCGTTCGCTCTTATTGAGCAGGGCCAAGGCGGTCGGGCCATCCGAGAGCTGGAGCGCATCGGCATCACGATCAAGGATCTTGAGCGCCATGGCCTTAGGTTTACGGGCGTCGATGAGCAGACCGGAATGCGAACTCTGGTCACTCCACCGCGCCAGGCGCTCAAAGGGATAGAGGCGACGATCAATGAAGTCGGCGGCCCGGTCCTCCAAGAGTTTATGAACTCACCGGAGGCGCGGTTTCAGCGATTCAAGAATGCCGCCGACCAGGCTTTTCGATCTGCCGGCAATGAGATCATCAAAGATCTTGTTCCAGCGGCCGAAGCAGGCAATGAAGCCATTGAGCATCTCACCGAGAGCGGACGCATCGCGCACATGACCGATGCATTTCTGAATTTCCTCGGATTGGAATCGACCAACCTCGAGGAAGGCTTTATGCGAATCGGCGAGTGGATCACTGGGATCCCTGACATGCTCAACGCCGGCAAGAAGAAGCTGATGGAGTGGCTTCCGGTTCTGGCTGACATCGGGGAAGTCATGGCCGGCATCTTCGTAGGCATCAAGATGGCCAGTTGGGTAGAAGCGGCAGTCGCCGGATATCGAGCCGTTGGACTTGCGGCGGCAGCGGCAGCGGCGGCAGAGGAAACTGCAGAAGTCGCCTCTGGCGTTGGGATCGGTGTCGCGGTCACGGCGGCCGCGGCTGGCGTTGCCGCCTATGAGGGCCTCAAGTCGGTAATCGACAACGTGACCGATTCGGTCAACGCGCTCAGCGATGCACACCAGCACGCGAGAGTGGCGGCCGAGAACGCGGTCATGGCTCAAAAGCGCGAAGAGATGCGCGAGCTCCTCCAGCAGAGAAAGCAGCTCGATGCCGAAATCGACAAGGCCAAGGGCGCTTGGGACTACGGCTTCTATGGAGACGACAAAGGCGTCGGGGAGATGGAAGCGAAGGGCAAAACGCTGGATCAGAAGATCAGAGCGCTTCAGCTCGACATGAACGCGGCCGACAAGACTCCAGACAAGAAGCTTGAGTCGAAGCCGGATCCGTTGAATCCTCAGACTCAGCTTCTCCAGCAGATTGCGGTCAATACGAAAGAGATCGCTCACGACTTGAGGCGGTACGCGCTCGGCGGCGGAGATCTCGGCCGAGAAGGCGTGGCGGCCGTCGACATGAGGTCAGGTGCAGCCAAGGGGCGCCTGGTCGCTGCCATCACCGAGTTCGTAGACGCTCACACATCCAAGGCGATCGCCGGCAACATGCGCTACGGTCACTAGCTTCGCTTCAATCGAGCCCGCATCCCGATAAAGGGCTGCGGGCTCCTTTTTGTTTTTGGTGCACCTATGTCCAACCCACTTTCAGTGATTCTTGATCCGGCTCAGACCAGGCTCTCTCAAGATGCTCTTTCGACTCTGGTAAGCGGCCGCGATTGGGATCCGACCAACTGGCAAAACATTTGGGTGGATCCAGTTACCAACACGTGCATGCTGTGCCCGGCGCCACTGTATCCGGATTGGGTGGCTTCAACCTCAGGGATCTACACGAAGTGGACGAAGTCGAGCTACACCACGCTGACTGATTCTGGGAACTGGCTTTCGCAGGACGCAGACCAGGGCGGTCCGTTCATCCAGTACAACGGCGCCAGCGGGAACACGGCCGGTCTGCAGGGCATCGGTCCCAGCGTGGGGATAAACCAGCCAATGGTGGTGGAGTACTTCCCTCAGAAGGGCACCAACGGCAAGATCGAGGCCCTGAGCTTTGGCTGGTCCAACACTGGCGACGGCACGTCGGGCCCATCGATCCGGGTCTACAACAACGGCGACATGGACGTGTGGCTGGACAACGCTCTGGTGGGCACCTACAGCGGCGGCGGCAACAGTCCGGACTACTTCAGCCAGGCTCTGCCGGTTGGCACCACGCTGGCGGGAGGCGCTCAGTCTGGCCAGGCGTACGGCTACAACCGGATCATGCTGATTCCGTGCCGCGATCGCGAGCTTCTGGTGGTGAGTTCCGGAGGAGCCAGCTTCTGCCACATCTTCCAGAACCTGCCTGAAGGGATCGGCGGACAAACGATTACGCCGGCGGCAACCTTCTGGTTCTACGTGCCCGCTCCAGTATTTGCTGAGATCCGGATTGCGCCCCTGCAGTTTGCTGCCAGCGGCTACGTCTGTGGGACTCCAACGAATTGGCGATTCGCGCCTCCTTCCGGATCTCCTACCTTTGACGTCTTCGAAGCGATCTCTGATGCATCTGGCCAGGTCACGGCAAGTGTGATCACACCCGCGACGAATCCTTACGGTCTTGCCAATCCGGTCCAGGTGAAATTGACGCTGACCTCGGCCGCGGCGCCAAATTGGACTCCTTTCGTGTACGGCTGCAGGGCCTACTATGACCAGCAGACCCAGAACACGGCGGCCGTGAATCTGGAGCTGCTTCCGTACATCACCGCCTTCACCTTAGATGTCTCAGACTCGATCGGAGGAACGAAGGCGACGGTTACCCTTCAGCAACCTGCCGCGATCGCTTCGGCAGGTGGCGTTGGCATCACCACGATGTGCCATCGAGCCCTTCAGATTTCAGATGAGGCCGGCATGATGCTCAACGGCGTGGCTGAGCCGCCGCACTGGACGGACTCATACGGTTTCACGCCGGCCGCCTACGATGGAAATCAGGAGATCGAGATTGAGATCCGAGACCTGTGGAAGCTCTGCGAGGAGTACATCTTCTCCGATCCGATTCCGCTCGATGGGCTGACTTTGGGAGATGCCTATGTCCTCGTGGCGGAGATGATTGGGATTCCAAACTCGCAGATATATGTAAGCTCGACAGCGGGGAGCTTTACGCTTCCGTTCACGCCTGTGTCCGGTGGAGATTGGGGCTTTCTGTGCGATGTCGGTGATAAGGGATCCGAGATCCTGGACAAGCTTCATCAGACATACGCCTCCACATGGTTTCATGGCTTTCGGCCGAGCGGAACCAATCCTCCGGTGCTCTGCCTCATCGATCCGGCCGACTCAGGCGGCCTGCCATCAACGGCCAGCGTGACGCTCTACCCATCAGTTGCGATGGCGACGGCGGCTTCAACCACGTGGAAGCACGTTTATCGGTCCTACAGGACGCAAATCCTGGAACCTGAAACCAATGATTTGTATGTGGTTGGCCGAGATCCTCGAGGCGGCAAGCCGATTGTGGCCCACAAGGCAGACACGGCAAGCCAGGCAGTAACCACAGCGGTCGCTTCTCGGCCGTCGAACTGGCTCGGGTTCATTCGAAAGTACAGCTGGGTGGATCCATCGATCACAACCATAGGCGCCGCGCAGTATGCGCTGGGCCTCTTGTACGAGAGACTTACGCCGGCACGCGAGCTGGTGGAGTTTGAGTGCGAGTACCTGCCCGGCATTTGGAGAGGCGACCTCGTCGCGCTTGTCCGTCCTGACTCGAGCACAGTGACAGTGAGAATCAAAACGTTCTCCGGATCCTTCGAGCACCTTGGAACGTTCGGATCGTCCTCGACTCCGAATGCAGTCTGGCGCCCCTGCAGATACGTTGGGGAAGTCGGATCTGTGATTGCGCCGCTTGATGTCCTGGGAACGACGCTTGGCGCTATCGCGGCGGCATGGCACACGCTGCGGATTCTCCGGAAGAACATGATCAAGGACCACGGCGAGATCTTTGCGCGTCGTCCGATCCTGAACCAGCAGGAGTTCTAAGATGGCAAACCCATATTTGACCAACCGCACAATTCGGCTGAAGTTCTCAGGGGCCATCACCGCTTCGACTCAAACCGTGCAGGGCGGTCCGGACGGTACAGCCCTGGCGGACACCACGTCTCAGTGGCAGATTATCTGCAACGGGACCACGATGACCGGCTACGCCTACTCGAAGTGCGACTACGGGTGCCAAAGCAATTTACAGGCAACTCTCAGCGCTCCAGACGGCTATGCGACATCCGGGTTCGAAACAGTAGGCGATGGAAGCGGGCCGTCATCGTCACTTGATGCGAACGGATCCTGGTTTGTGGAGTTCGACTGCGAGGAGTGGGCCTACGACTATCTGCCGGCCTCGGTGGCCGCGGTCAACGGATCCTGGTTCCCAACGTTCGGAGGTGCGGCCCAGGGTGATGGCACGCCGGCACAGGGAAGGCAGTACTACCTCACGTTTAAGGTAGGCGGGACCTACTCTTGCTCCATCTCCACGGGAACGGTCACGCTTTCCCATTCGTACACGATTCCTTCTGCAGGATCCGTTGGCTTCCTGATCAACCCACAGGTGTACTGCGCGGCCAGCGGCGGCGATTCGAACGTCACCAGCGTGGGAATCGAGTACACGATCGGCTCTCTGCCGGCGGAAGCGATCCTCACAACCTACCATGAGGTCGGCACAACCGCCTACGGCACGATGACGGTCGACGGGACCGGCGGAAGCATTTCAGCCGAGGTGGCCAGCCAGGGCCAATGCCAGATCACGGCATACGTGAATCCTCCGATCAAGCTGAATCTTGCCGGCAGGCTCAGATGCTGGGGACTGCCCTACCCGGGAACCGCCACAGTGACCTGGACGAATGCCTATAGTTCCACCAATACGCTGACGCCAATTTCGGGAGGATTTGCAGACACTGTCACACAGAATGAGTGGAGCTGCTCCGGGTGGTATCAGTCTGACCTGATCGGCACCCACACCAGCTATCCGACCGTATCGCTCGAGCAATGGCAGGCCCCATCGATCTGGCTGAGCAACTTGGGCGGCGGATCCGGAAGCGGAGACGATACCCACGACTGGCGGATGCAGTTCAGCGGCTACCAGTGGCCAGCCGTTTCGCTGACAAGAGCGAACATCACCGAAATTGACACCTGTTCGGCGCTTACAAACTGGTCTGCCGGTTCTCACACCACTCTGGCGCTTTCAGGCGGCGTGCAGGCCACTGTGACGGGCGGAACTGGCAGTCTTACTTTGGGAGTGCCCCATGCAAAGCGCGTATGGGAGGCATATCGCTATCTTCGGGTCACCTGCAGCTTCTCGGCGAGCGCCTACAGTGGCTCGACCACGTACAATGCCGGCGACTGCTGCAGTTCAGGCGGAGTGGTCTACCAGGCGGTGGCCACAACGACCGGACACGCGCCGCCGAACGCCACCTACTGGTCTGTCCTGACTTCTCTGCCGGTCACGGTTGGAGCTGGCTCGAGCTGGATGATGAACGTGCCCCAAACGTCTGGTCAAATCGAGCTCGATCTCTGCTGTGGAACGAATGACCTGGCCACGATCGGGCTCATCCAGTCTCGAATGCCGATCGCCTACCCTGGCGGCTTTCCGATCAACTATGATCCGATCGATCAGTACGATTTCGGTTGGGGAGTCAATTACTCAGACTCGGTGAGCTTCTCCGCGATCCCGAACGGCTGCATCGTCACGATCACAGACGTGGCGCTGGCATCATCGACCGGCGGAGACAAACAGTCGGCGATTACGCTCCTCGAGAACTTCCTCAACTTCGTGACCGGGTGGACATCACCGACCGACCACACGACGGTTCAGCCGTTCCTGTTCATTGAATCGGATGACCGCGTGATCGATATCCCTGCGCTCTCTCTGGTGACGCCGACAAGCGGATCCAGCCCGCCAACATACACGTGGTATTCGATCGCCCAGCTGGTGACGATTCTGAGTTACTTCCCAGGTCTGACCGCTTCCACACTTCCGGATCCAACCGACACCTATCACGGCTCTGGCCTGCTTGGGCTTCTGCTCGGCGGCAACGGTGCGACCGTGAACTGGACAACGCACGAGTGGACCGATTGGGTGGACGTGGGGCTTCCTCAGACCGCGCTTCCGGCTCAGGATCTGTGGGATGAGATCCAGGTCTATCCCGGCGCCGGTGAATGCTGGTCCCAGGCCGGCGCCTTTGGCGTGCCGACGCCGCTGATGGTCTCGAAATCGATCCGCGGCCAGTGCGACGGGCTGATCTTCGATACTGCCGGCAATCCTCTGAGCAGCGCCCTAGTCAAGGCCTATGAAACGGCATCGACGTCGACGCTAGAAGGATCCGGAACATCGAACTCGATCGGCGCCTACTACACCGGAAGCACCTGGCTCTTTGGCAATGTCGATTCGACGGCAGACCTCAATCTGGCCCCGATTCCGCATGCCTATCACCATGGCGTGGTTCAGAACCGTCAGCGGTTCCGGACATCCTTCAGGAACACTCGGCCGACGACCAAGAGCCTGGGCTACGACGTGTCCAATTCCTGCCGGCATGTTCGCACGTATGCGAGCTCCGGAAGCGGAGATATCGGCATGCGGACGGCCGGCAACGTGCTGCCCCAGACATGGAGCGATACCGACACAGGCCTGGCCGGGAGCTGGGCCAGGCCGAGATTTCAGGACCACGGATCCACGTGGCCAATCGGCCTTTTCTACGGCGATGGGACAAGCTGCACGTTTGCCCAGACGAACGATGAGGGGAATACATGGTTCAACTCGACATCGATGGGCGGTGGAATTGTGGGTGACTTTGAAGAGGGCGCCAACGGTCTCCGCTGGTTCTTCAAGGTCCAGAACGACTCTGGCACCTACAACGTTTACGGCCGCGTGCTGGACTCTCAGCTCAACGTGGTTCGCGACTGGACGATCACGAATGTGACGGGCATCGACAACGCGCCATTGGCGTGCCGAGAATCGCCCGTGGCAGACGGATCCTGGCGGATCGGCCTCTACTACACCATCGGTGGCGTCGAGACTGTGAAATTCTCCCAGGACGGCCTGGCCTTCAGCTAAGCGTCCTCACTTCTCAAACCTAGAACTCACTGCAGACGAATGCAGTGAGCCCTTTTTGTTTCCCAAGGAGCAAACCTCATGATGATTGCCATTTTGGCGGCCGCACTTTTGAGCCGTCATCAGATCAACCCGCCGGGCACCTCGGTGGCACCGGTTCAGGCCGCGTTCTATTCAAGCGCCGGCGGAACGATGAATGTGGAGATGCGCGACTCCACCGGCCTAACAATTCCGTTTGTGGATGCGATCGGCGTGAAGAGATCCTCGATCACGGTCACCCTGCCGGCGGCCACAGCGGTGGGCCTCGGATATCAGATCACCCAGACCAAGCCTGACAGCACCAATGCGGTCAAGGCGCCCACTGGCACCTATTCCATGGTGATAACGATGGCCTGCACGGCCAATGAGTCGCCAGTGGGGACATTTGATGGATCGGCGGGGGCTGGGAATGGAATCGCGGCCGGATATCCGGTGCCGAGCGCCAGTTCGCCTACTGCCTTTGTGAATGGCGGTACCTATACGATCGGGTACGGATCGGTGATCAGCACAGTGAGCGCGGCGAAGGGATCTCCTCTGATCGCGGCCAGCCAGCTCGGGACCATCAGCGGAACCTACGCCAGTGGCGTCCATAAAATTGCTCAGATTCAGGGAGAGAACTCCTCCGGCTCGACGGTCTACCTGCAGATTTACGACGGAACGTCTCAGCCGGCCGCGAATGCGGTGCCGATCGCTGAGCTCACCGTGAGCTTCGGGATCTCCACCGCGCCGACCAGCAACCGCCTGGTGATGACGCCTGACTATTTGGGGACGTCGACCGGAATTTGGTGGTGTTTCGTCACCGCGCCTGGCGCATTCAACTCGGCCAACCTTGTGAGCTCTGGCTCGGGGCTTTTGGTGAGATGCTATGGCCAATAAGTTCACTCGTCTTGCTTTGACCGTCTTGTCGTTGCTTCTCGCGTCCATTGGATGGAGTCAGGATGGCGTGACCATTGGGCAGGCTCAATCACTGATTCCGAAGCCACAGGTATTCGGTCAATGGCGTTTGTGCGGGCCGTTCACAGGCGGTATTTTTGATGCTCTTTCGACGGCTACATCGAACGGAACGACACAGCTAAGCAAAACGGATCGAATCTCCTGGACGACGCCGAACTTCTCGGTTGTTGACCCAATGTTTCTATACGGTAATGCCTACTGGACATCGGGTGCAATTCCATCACCTGTTGGCAACGCAATTACGATCAAGCCGTACATTGAGGTATTCGGCAACTCATTGCCGATCTACCTGCCGAACCCTTCCCTGGCGACTTTGACCTCACCGGCTCATAGTGGCGTGACCTACGTTGTTTCAGCGGGCGCGACAAGCGCTACGCAGACGTTCACCTCGACAACCGGTATGGTTGTCGGTTGCACTGTCCATTTCAATAACTCGACTTTGAACGAAGTCGTCAAGTCGGTCACGGATGCGACGCACGCTGTTTTCTTCCAATCGTTTACGACGACTACCAGCGACAATGCCTGCACGATCACTGCCTATCCTGGGTCCAGCTTCACGATCCCAGATGGCGGCTTCTTGTGGAGTCAGCATTACTTTGGCCTTCAGCTCGCGGCAAACACTAACTACCCATTTCGCACCCACGTATCTGTAGGCGCAAACCAGGTATTCGCAAACATTCTGCCATATGCCTACGTGGGGTCAGCTAAGAGTTCGGACTTCGTTACGGGGGGCACTCCTGACGGCGGCGACTATTCGACAACAACGCTCACCTCGCCCGGTGTTGGTACATCATCCAGCTTCTACTACCTGCCTCTCGCTGTTGTAGGAAGGGTGACGAGCGCCAACCCGCTACCTGTTATATTCAACACAGGCGACTCAATCGCTTATGGATCTGGAAACCAGACACCGTTTGCAGGAATCATGGGAGCCAACTTCGCGAGCGCAGGCTACTACTGCTACACGGCGGGACTAGGTGGTGTCTCAACCGTCAACTACTCAAGATTCTGCGGCATCATCCACTCACTCGCTCAATACGCGGATATCGTGACAGTCTGCCTTGGCAATAACGATATCAATGCGAGCATAGCCTACCCAACGATCATCAGCGCGTTCCTGCTGACGGCTCAAGAGCTGAGTGCAGCAGGACAGCCTGTCTACTTCATGATCCAGACGCCGAGAACAACGGCATCTGACTCCTATGCGTACATGACCTACACCTTCACGACGACGAGCGCCAATGCTACCGCCGCCGCAACCTATTCGGATGGAGCCAGCCACACTTTTACGGTCAACTCGACTATCACCGGAGCAACGACTCTTGTCTGCAACTGTGGCTCTATGTCAGGCGTTGCGGCCTCAGGAACGCTGACAAAGCAAAGCGGTACCGGTGATGCGACGATCACCTATTCTGCGTACACCAAGGCACTGTCCAACCAGACGCCGTGGGCGACTCCAACGACGTTCGAGCAGACGAGAGTCCAGCTCAACAACTACATGAGGGATTCCTCTGCGAACGGATTCGGCACCTATCTCAACACCAACCTGAACACACAGGGCAAGGTGGCTGGGTTCCTCGATGTACCCAAGGGGTTTGAAGTCAACATCGACGGCTCAGCTCTTACCACGACGGCAACAACCTACACGTTCACGACATCGAGCGCGAACGCGACCTATTTGGCGACCTACTCTGATGGAGCGGGACATACGGTAACCGTGGGGCCAACCATTGCGGCGGCAACCACACTGGTAACCACCTCCCCGTCAGCGTCTGGTGTACCCACGTCAGGAACGTTGACGAAAGTTACGGGTACTGGTGACGCCACAATCACCTACACATCACGTACCCAGTCTTCTGCCAATCAGCAGGCATACGGTACGGGAGGCTATTGGCCCGTCAACGGCACAGCGAGCTACTACACGACGGATGGACAGCATCCAAATACGCCGTGCAATACTCTAGCGGCTCCATATCTGACAGGGGCATTCTCCCCTATTTCGTTTGTGGTGTCTCCTAATGTGTATGCCAATGGTGCTCACCCGATGGCAATGGCTCCAAGACCTGGACCGCTTGAACAGCCTTTCCTCGTCCTCCCGTCTTTGATTACGTCAATCAATGGCGGAGGAAGCAGCGTGGCATTCGGGACAGCAGAGGATCTGTCCTTCGACCCAGACCGCGAAAGAAGAAAGGCCAATGCGAAGGGGAACGATCGGCAGTCCCCACACGCTGACAGCCACGTCGGCCAACGGCTTCACTGACACCTCTCTGAGCACCCTGACTCAGGATCAATACGCTGGGTACTGCGTTGCGATCATCACGGACTCTGTGACGCCTGCCGCTGTTGGGCAGATTCAGTGCATCGCGACCAACACGACGGCAGACGTGTTCACGTGTGGAGCCTGGACTACCCAGCCATCGACTTCGGCAACGTACGTGATCCTGAAGTCAAATATGCAGACCAACGTCCACCCTGCAAGCGAGGGGCACCGGCTCATTGCGGCCTATCTGCGCTCGACCTGGCCGGCGCTTTTTCCGTAGTGGTTGAGGCTCATAACATCTACCGCCCCTACTGTAAAGTGTTTCTTTACAGTAGGGGCGGCTTTTTGTGTTTGCGCCAAGCGGCTCGATTCCAGTTTCCAGCCATTGGATGCCGAGCTTAAAGGTCCTGATCTCCGATTGATTGAATCGGAATGCATTGGTGTTGCGGGGTTCATATCGAATCGCCGCTTCTAAGAGTTTGATCTCTTCTCGAGATGCTTCGATTCGGGCGAGGGAGTCCGGTGACGGGCAATAGGTTTCGGAATGCATGAAGGGATACTCCTTGAGGTGCCTTCCTGCCCGTCAGCAATTCTCACAATATCTGACGCTTGCCGGTAGCCCAAAGCATCAAGATATCCACACTTGCGAGGCGCTAACCTTAGTGCGGACGTTGAGGTTCTGTGCTCACCGGTTCTCTTTGAGCGGACCAGATCCGCCGTTGGCCAAAACCTTTGGCAGAGCGAAGTAGAAATAAATCGAATCAGTTGTCTTTGCCTCTCCGTTCGCGATGGCATCAATTCGGCTGGATGATGGTGTCCATTCAACGTACCCAAAGCCGGCGTGGCGGTTGTAGTTCGTCTCATCAATCTCGAAGCCGAGGCGGATCCCGGCACGAACGCCGTTGAGCTGATATTTCACGCCGTTGTACTCGAACGTGCCGTGGTAGTGTTTGTTGTCCTGAGGCTGATCGAAGTGGATTTTAAAGTAGGTCGACTTGCAGTCGCTGGCAAAGCTCACTTTGGTGTAGTTGAATTTGTACCAAAAGGTCTGAGCCATCTTCACGTGGTTGGCTTCGCCCACCAGCTCGGCGTTGATCGAGTGAATTGATCCATCCGAGTACGGCCGACCAAAGTCGAATCGAAAGTCTCCTGTCTCCAACACGGAATTCTTGTTGTAGATGTCGCATTCCCATCTAGCTATGCCATCGGGCACCGGTCCAACTGGCTCATTCCGCTCAATTCCTGAAATGCGGCTCTTGAGATACACATTGTTCTGGTCCTCCATACCGAGCGTTTTCATGCGGACGAATGAGCCAACGTATTCTCCGGAAGGGACTTGCCCCAGATCGTTGATCACGTATTCGAACTCATTGAAGCGGATCAGCGAATGCTGCCCGAACGGACACCTCAATTAAGGGCAAATTAGTGAAGCTCACAAAACGCTCAAGATCTCCATATCGCTAGCGCACATCCTCGAGTTCCGATGCGGTCCATGACCTCCGCCAACACTTGAGAATCGTGACATGCGTATTGTAGCGGGTTGACGAGATTTTTCACAGATAAGTTCCTGCACTGCTTTCAATGGGTCGTTTGGCAATTTGTCACACCTCAAAACTGCAGGACAAATTGCAGGACAGAACCTCCGTCCAAACTCCCTGGAAACTCTCACCAAACTCCCCCGTTTCTACCTGTTTGCCACTTTAGCCAGGTAGAAGTGTCCTTTCCGGCGCACCATTCCCCCGACATGCGACCACGGCCCCGCTGTCGTAACATCTGTCGTA
>CAINEA010000919.1 GCA_903847525.1 uncultured Acetobacteraceae bacterium
GCGGTACCGCCGACGGACTTCACGCCCTCGAACATATAGGCGTGATTGCCGACCAGGCCGAACGGCAGAGTTCCCGCGGAATAAGTGTCCATCACGATCAGATCTCCCGCCGCCGCGTGCTGCGTGAGGGCGTTGAGGCTCAGAAAGGACCCGGGCATCCACTGGGCGGCTTTGCCGGTGAGTTGTTCCATGGCGAGGAAGGGCGACCCGCCATTCTGGATCCCGGCATAGCCACCATTCGCCTGCGCATAGGCCTTCTCGACCACCTGTGCCCAGATTTCCTTCTGGGAGCCGACTACGTCCTGCGCCGCGCCGTTGTTCACCGAGGAAGCGGAGAAGGCGTTGGTGACCGTCTGCGCGGTCGCCTTGAAACTGTAGGAGGCAAATTGCGGCGGCTGCCCGTTGAGGCCCGTGTACAGCGCGACGGTCTCGGTGCCGTTGGGATTGTAATGGATCATGTTCGAGATCGCCGTCGGGTGGTACAGGGCCATTTCTCCCAGTGCGGCCAACAGGAAGCAGTCGCCGATCTGTCCTTGGTGGATGTCGTTAATGTTGATGGCGGAGGTGTCTCCAGCCTCGGTCAGGTAGAGAACCTGAGTCAGGACGGTCCCCGCCCCGACGCCGGTTGCGAACTTTGCGGCCGCTCCGCGGCTCATGGAAAACTCAGCGGACGGAAATCAGCGAGATCGGTGAACGACAGGGTCGTGCCATGCGGCAACATGAACGCCGTTTGATTGCCAGATTGGTCGACATGAAGGGGGGCATATGACGCACCACCACTGCCGGTTACCCGGGATCCCCGTGCAAGCACGGCGTCCGGGCGTATGCTGGAGGCCGCACCACCGGAAAGGGATACAGGCAGCTGGGCTAGATCGACGATATGGCCGGGTTCAGCGGATTGCTGCCTCGCATCGAAGTCAAATTCGCGGCCGGGTCGCTTCAAATCCATTTCATATCACCTTTGCACAGGACCTAATTATGTCCACTAAATCATCCTGAATTCAAGTATTATTTTGTCTATATTTTCCTATGCAATAAAAGTTATGTAGTAATAGTGCTAGAATGTATGGTAATGTCGTGTATTATCTGTATCTAAATGGGCCAACGAGATGATCCTGCTAGAGCGATATCCGGCCTGAATGAATCGGCTGCGATTCCGGAATCGGCGGAAATCCGATCCACGCGAACTTCCGGAACGGGAGGCCGGCAGGAATGTCAAATGCGCTTCCGCTGGATTTGCGGCAACGCGTGGTCGCCGCAGTGCGTGATGAGGGGCTGAGCCACCGGGTGGCCGCAGCACGGTTCAAGGTGAGTGCGGCGAGCATCAGCCGCTGGCGGGTGCTGGAGCAGCAGTCAGGCGACCTGCGGCCGGGGCCGTTGGGTGGCGACCGGCGCAGGAGCGCGATCGAAGCGCATGCCGGCACGATCCTGCGTATCTTCGAGGCACATCGCGACATGACGATTGCGGAACTGCGCGCTGACCTTGCCGGCCAGGGCCTTCACTTTGGATATGGCACGCTGTGGCGCTTCTTCGCTCGACACAAGGCGCGCAACATCACCGAGCGTTTGCCGAAAGCGATGCAGGCGTCCGTCCGCCGGACACTGCGCCAGGCATGGGAACTGGACGACGCGGAC
>CAINEA010000920.1 GCA_903847525.1 uncultured Acetobacteraceae bacterium
AGACCGCGCACATGACCTTCCGCCTGGTGGACGAGACCGCCAATCCCAGCGTCGGCGGCCCAGCGCCGCCCGGGGTCGATTTCCTGCCGGTGGAAGGTCAGGGCGGCGCCAAGATCGGCGTGCGCAAGCGCATCGACGTGGACGGCGCCGACCTGACGGATGCCCGCGCCGGCACCAGCGGGCAGACCGGGGAATGGGTGGTGAACTTCACCTTCAATTCGGTCGGCACCCGCCGTTTCGCCGATATCAGTCGGGCCAATATCGGCCACCGCTTCGCCATCGTGCTGGACGACAAGGTGATCAGCGCCCCGGTGATCCGCGAGGCGATCACCGCCGGACGCGGTCAGATCAGCGGCAGCTTCACCGCCGCCACCGCCAACGATCTGGCCGTGCTGCTGCGCGCCGGCGCCCTGCCGGCGCCGCTGACGGTGGTGGAGGAACGCAGCGTGGGGCCGGAACTCGGCGCCGATTCGATCCGCGTCGGCGCGCTGTCGCTGGCCTTCGGCTTCTGCTTGGTCGTCGTGTTCATGGGCGTTTTCTATGGCCTGTTCGGCTGGTTCGCGAACCTGGCACTCGTGGTCAACCTAATCCTGATGCTGGCCATCCTGTCGGTTCTGGAAGCCACCATGACCCTGCCGGGCATGGCCGGCATCCTGCTCACGCTCGGCATGGCGGTGGATGCCAACATCCTGGTCAATGAGCGCATCCGCGAGGAATTCCGCCTCGGCCGTCCGCCGCTGGCCGCGCTGGAAGCGGGCTTCACCCGCGCCTATGCCACCATCTTCGACAGCAACGCCACGGCCTTCCTCGCGCACGTGATGCTGTTCGCCTTCGGCAGCGGCCCGGTGCGCGGCTTCGCCATCACCATCACCGTCGGCATCATTACCACGCTGTTCACCGCCTGGATGCTGACCCGTCTGTTCGTCTCGCGCTGGTATATCGCCACGCGGCCTCAAACGCTTCCGGTCTGACCCGCACCATGTCTTCCACCAAAACATCTCCTGTCAGCACCCTGCCCCGCTTCCTGCGCCCGATGCTGCGGCTGGTCCCCGACAACACGCGCTTCCAGTTCATGAAGGGCCGCTATCTCGGCCTGATCGTCTCCGCCATCCTGTCCACCGCTTCGATCGGACTGTTCTTCTATCCCGGCCTCAACCTAGGCATCGATTTCTCAGGCGGCGTCGTCATGGAGTTGCGCACACCGGGACCGGCCGATTTCACCAAGATCCGCGAAGCCCTTGCCAGTACCCATGTCGGCGAGCAAGGCGTGCAGCGCTTCGGCGACGACAACCAGGTTCTGGTGCGCCTGCACAGCCAGCCGACCGAGGCCGCCACCCAGGAAGCCGTCACCAAGGTGCGCCAGGCCGTCGAGGCCGTGCAGCCTGGCGCCAAAGTGATGCGCACCGATGCCGTCGGCGCGTCGGTCTCGGCCGAGCTGTTCCGCGACGGCCTGCTCGCGCTCGGCATCAGTCTGCTGATGATCCTGGCCTATATCTGGTTCCGCTTCGAATGGCAGTTCGCCGTCGGCGCGGTCGTTACCCTTGTACTAGACGTGACCAAGGCGGTCGGCTTCCTCGCGCTTACCCGGATCGAGTTCGATCTGGTGATGGTCGCGGCGATCCTGACCGTGATTGGTTACTCCACCAACGACAAGGTGGTGGTCTATGACCGCGTCCGCGAAAACCTGCGTAAATATAAGACCATGCCATTGCGTGCATTGATCGATCAGTCGATCAACGAAACCCTCAACCGTACGCTTGGAACTTCCATGACGGTGTTCCTCGCCAGCCTGCCGCTGGCCTTGTTCGGCGGCGCATCGATCTCCGGTTTCGCCTGGGTAATGCTGTTCGGAATCGTGGTCGGCACCTCGTCCTCGATATTTATCGCGGCGCCGATCCTGCTGTTCCTTGGTGAGAATCGGTTGCGCCGCGACAATGCGCCGGTAGCGGAACGAGTAGCCGAGGGGGATCGACTCAACCCGACCGGCGGTACGGGAAAGCCGCGCTAACCGGGAGACCAAGCCGGCACAACCAGAGGGTCTTCACCAGGTTGTAATCAGCGGCGGCGAGACAGGGATAAATTTTTAGGTTAGGCTCATGATTGAGTTTAATCTCTTGCCCGGGAATCGTTCGTATTGAGCCAATTGGCGGCCTCGAGCTTTATGCCGATGGATGCACCGTTGCGTTTGCTGCTGGTTGGCGCCAATCAGCGCTGGACCCGCGTTGTATCGGCGGCTGCCAGGCGGCTGGGTGCCTCGGTACTGGATACGGCCTGCAATTCCTGTGAAGCCCTCATCCGAATAGTTGCGGCCGCGCAGCCCTATTCGATGGTCCTGCTGCAGCACCGAAATACGGACCCGAGCCTCCACCACCTCGCGGATCTGACTGCCGGCGATGCCGGCTCCGGGACCGGCCTGCTGCTGCTGCGCGATCAACGCCAGCAGCCGGACATCCAGGCGACCGATCGCCAACCGCCGGGCTGGATCGTCGTCGTGCAGGCCAATCGCGCGGGCATTCACAGGGCCATCAACCAGCAGACCGAACAGCCGGCGGTTTTGCCATGGCAGGTTTCGCCAGCGGAACTGCGCGCGGCCCTGACCGGGCCGATGCTGAAACTGCGCTATCAGCCATTGGTCCGCCTAGCGGACCGGATGCCGATCGGCGTGGAAGCGCTCGCCCGTCTGGACCATCCGCAACTGGGCATGCTCGCCGCCGATCTTTTCATTCCGCAAATGGAGGCGGCCAACCTCGCGCCGCTACTGACCAAGGTCATGATCACGCAGGCGATGCAGGACGCCTGCACCCATCGGCTGACCGAACTCGGCCTGCGCATCGGGTTGAATGTCCCGCTGGATGTGCTGATGATGCCGGAGATCTTCGATCTGCTGGAAACCCAGCGGCAGCGTTGTTCCATCCCTGCGGAAAGGCTCATCATCGAACTGACCGAAACCCAGCCGGTAACGGACCTCGCTGCGCTACGCTGTGTGGTCGGCCGGTTGCGCGATGTCGGCTACCGCGTCTCTATCGACGATGCCTCACCGGAGATCGCCAATATCGACGCGATGATCGGCCTTGGCTTCACCACCTTGAAGTTCGACAAATCGGTGGTTCAGGCGGCCGCGCATGATCCCGCCCATCGCGGATTTATCGAGCGAATCGTCAGGCTGACCCAGAAGGCCGAAATCCGGACTATAGCCGAAGGCATCGAGGACATCGAAACCGAGGATCTGATGCGCGATTTGGGCGTGGACACCGGTCAGGGCTACCTCATCGGCCGGCCCCTACCGCCGGCCGCCGTGAAACTCTGGCTGGAAGCCTGGCAGCGATAGTCGCTACGCGTTGCTGCGGCTGCCTGTCCACACTTCGCGATAAAGTGCCGTAATTTCGGCTTTTTCCGGCACGCGCGGGTTGTTGCCGGGGCTGCCGGAGGCCAGCGCCTGCTCGGCCATCAGGTCCAGCTTGCCGTTCCAGGTCGCCTCGTCGATGCCATAGGCCGCCGGAGTGGGCACGCCCAGATCCGAGTTCAACTGTTCCAGGCCGCTGACCAGCTTGGCCGCCGCGATCGCGTCGCCGTCGCCCAGCGCGGCGAAACCGGACTGGCGCGACGCCTCGGCATATCGCGCCTCGGCCGCGCCGACCGAGAACCGCGTGATCGCCGGCAGCAACATCGCGTTCGACAGGCCATGCGGCACGTGAAAATGCGCCCCGATCGGGCGGGACATGCCGTGCACCAGGGCCACGGAGCTGTTGGAGAACGCCAGCCCGGCCTGGGTGGCCCCCAGCATCATCGCCTCCCGTGCCTCCGCGTTTCGCGGCTCGGCATAGGCGGTGCGCAGATGCTTGCCGATCAGTTCCATCGCGGCCAGCGCCAGCGCATCGGAGAACGGATTGGCGCGCTTGGAGACATAGGCCTCCAGCGCATGGGTCAGGCTGTCCACGCCGGTGTCGGCGGTAGTGCGAGGCGGCACACTAAATGTCAGCTCGTAGTCCACGATGGCGGCCAGCGGCAGCGCGCCGAGGCCAGAGATCAGCATCTTCTCGTCGCGCTCATGGTCGGTGATTACCGTGAAGCGCGTGCACTCGCTGCCGGTGCCGGCCGTGGTCGGGATGGCAATCACCGGCATGGCGCCGCGATCTGCGGCGAACGGCACCTTGTAGTCCTTCATTTTGCCGCCTCCCAGGGCAAGGATCGCCATTGCCTTGGCCGTATCGATCGGCGAGCCGCCGCCGAAGCCGATCAGGCAGTCATACGCGCCGCCCTGGATTGCGATCACACCGTTCTCGACGATCGTATCGGTGGGTTCGGGAATGGTGTCGCTGAACACCCCAGCCTGAATGCCGGCCTGTTCCAGAGGCTCCAGACAGCTTCGCACCAGGCCGGAGGAAACCATGAACGGATCGGTGACCACCAGCGGACGGGACAAGCCGAACTTGGCCAGAATTTCGGCTATCTGGCGGACGGTGCCGCCGCCGACCAGCATCATGCGGGGCGAAGCGATATTGGCGATCATGGTTATTCCTCCCGAAAACTCGTGAGCGCGTGGGTGTCAGGCGGGCTCCGCCTGGCTGCATACAGCGCCAGGCGCTTCGCCGCCATCGGGGGCACCACCGCCGAGGCGGTCAGATCCCCCGCCGCCGGTAGGTCGGCCGCACGGTGGCAGGCGGTCAGATGGCCATCTCCTGTGGGGCGGAGCGTGGGCGCTTCCTGCCGGCAGCGATCGATCACGAACGGGCACCTGGTATGGAACCGGCAGCCATCGGGCGGGTTCATCGGGCTCGGCACGTCGCCGCCGGGGATCTGCCGGGTTCCCACGCGATGCGGATCCGGGCGGGGGATCGCCGACAGCAAGGTGCGCGTATAGGGATGGCTTGGATTGGCGAACAGGGCTTCCTTGCCGGCGATTTCGACGATCTGGCCGAGATACATCACCGCCACCCGGTCCGCGACATGCTTCACCACCGCGAGATCGTGCGCGATGAACAGATAGGCGAGCCCGAGCCGGACCTGCAGGTCCTTCAGCAGATTGACCACCTGCGCCTGAATCGAGACGTCCAGCGCCGAAACCGGTTCATCGCAAACGATCAGCGCCGGCTCCACCGCGAGCGCGCGGGCAATGCCGATGCGCTGGCGCTGGCCGCCGGAGAATTCATGCGGGTAGCGCTGGGCGTGATAGGGCGCCAGCCCGACCAGCGCCAGCAATTCGGCCACCCGCGCCCGGCGCGCCGCCTTGTCGCCGAGGCGATGCAGGATCAGCGGTTCCTCCAGGATCTGGCCGATGGTCATGCGCGGGTTCAGCGAGGCGAACGGGTCCTGGAACACGATCTGCAAGCGCCGCCGTAGCGCGCGCAGGGCCGATCCTTCCAGC
>CAINEA010000921.1 GCA_903847525.1 uncultured Acetobacteraceae bacterium
CTCGGTCGATGAAAGTGAGAGCAAATCCGGGGCAGGAACCATGCGCGCATTGATTCAGAACGCGCCGCGTCGCGAAAGCGAAATCGACCCCGTGCCCGGGGTTTTGCCCCTGTTACCTGGAGACTCACCAACCCGCTGAAAGGCGGTCAGATATTACCGTCGACCCGAGCGCCTTTGCCAATTTGGCGGAAAATTTGTCAGCGGCCTGGAATGCGCCTGGTGTCACGATGCGCGCCCGCCAGCAACTGCTTCGGACGTTGATCACCGACATCAACGTCGATGTCGATGAAGAGGCACGCGATGTCATCCTCACGATCCATTGGCGTGGAGGCCAGCACCCCGAACTGCGGGTGCGTAAGCCTCGGACGGGGGGCATGGCTGTGCGACGACAGAAGACGCGCTGGCGGTGATGAGGAGCATGGCCGGCCGCTGGTCGGACGAGCATATCGCCGCGTCTCTCAACCGAATGGGCCTGTCCACCGGCCAGGGCAAAACCTGGACGGCGCACCGTGTCGCTTCCGTTCGACGCGTGCGCGGAATTCATGCCTATCGATCCGCGGAAAAAGGTGGCGAATGGCTCACCATGACCGAGGCGGCAAAGCTGTTAGGCGTCACAAACCATGCGATACGCCGCCTTATTAAAGCCGGCGTCCTTGCCGTCGAGCAGGTAGTTGCCGGAGCGCCGTACCAGATCCGCGCCAATAACCTGGCGTCGCAGCCGGTCAAAATAGCGATCGCCCGAAATGGTCGCCCGTGTCGCATTGCTGACGCGGATACGCTTCCGATGTTCCCAGACACTTAAGGAAGGGGGGTACAATGACCCACGCATCGCGATGACGCGCATGGCATATTCGGCGATGATGTTGTCGGCCTCGAGCCGTGCGTCGGTCCCAAATCGCGAGAGTGCCTAGCGCCGGTTGATCGCATAGCGCAATGCATCCGCCAGCGGCAACTTCGCTGACAGCTTGGCCAATACCGCCTCGGCCCAGGCAAAGAATGCGTCGAGCAACGGGCCGGTTTCGGCGCGCTGTGCCAGCCGCTCTTCGTGTGGCGCAAACCGGATTTTGGCCTCGATGACATAGATCGCCGCGATGCGATCGATTGCCTCCTTGGCTGCGGGTGATTGGGTATCCCCCCACACGTTGAAGAACTTCCGGCGGCAATGCGCCCAGCACGCGACTTCGGTGATCGGGCCTGGGTTGGTTCGGTTGGCATCATAGAGCGCCTCGAACCCGCTATAGCCGTCGGCCTGGAGCATTCCGGTGAACCCGGCCATATGCGCGGCTGGATGCTCGCCGCGGCGGTCCGGACTGTAGAAATAGGCGGCGGCCGACCGTGATCCCTTCGGCGTTCAGCAGGTCCCGTAGCATCCGGCTGCCCGCAAAGGGAAACTCCAGGTGCAGTTCGTCGATCCGGCGCATGACCGCCAGATCGGCTAGCGAGGTTGGCCGAGCGAGATAATAGACGCAGCCGCGGCTGATGTTCAGCGCCTTCGCCTGCCGGGCGATCGACAGCGCGTGCCCACGATCTGAGGTGGTCCCCGAAAACCGGACAGGGAGCTAAGCTTGGTTCGTCGTGAAAAGGACGGACCCGACGACGAGCAAACGGACGCGTTACGGCGCGGATTTCAAAGCGAAGGTTACTCTTGAGGCGATCCGCGGTGAACTGACGACCTCGCAACTTGCCACCAAGCATGATGTGCGCCAGACGATGATCAACGACTGGAAGCGCATGGCGATTGCGGGTCTGGCGTCGATCTTCGAAGGCAAGGGGTGGAAAAGGAAATTGCTCGAGAAGGCGAGTTGGAGAAATTGCACGCCAAAATTGACCAATTTCTGGTGGAACGCGATTTTTTGGCGAAAGCTCTAACAAAGGCCAGAAAGCACTTGCTAGCCCGCCTCACAAGCGACGAAAGCCGCTTCAGTTGTCCCAGTGGTTATCCCAGATCAGATCGCGCAAATTCGTCGGGTGGGAAGGAGTGAAAGTTCGTAGTTCTCGTCGGAAGAATTGGTGAGCCGGGCGGGGATCGAACCCGCGGCCAGTTGATTAAAAGGCACTTGCAGACCCTCCCCTTGCCTACTCAGCCCTACCGGATACACGCAATATCAATAGCTTACCATCTCACTTCTACCTAGTCCTACCGCAGAAAACGCTTGCCTCGACGCCGAGTGTCCGGTCAGTGTCCGGTCTGAATTAGCCAATCGTCGGCGGATCGGAAAGGAAAGCTGAAGAATGCTCGCGGTGAAGCGTGAAGGGCCGGTGAAGATAACCAAGAAGACAATCGAATCCTACTGGCCCCGTAGGGCGGCAGGTCAGCGAATTGTCATTCAGGACAATGAGTGCCGAGGTCTAAGCCTGATCGTCAACGCTCATTCGATGACATGGACGTATTCATGGAAACCTCCGGGCGTTAACGCCGAGACTGGCCGCCGGTTTTCGTCCACTTCACTCGCACTGGGCAATACCGTCACCCATACCCCGGATCAGGCACGAAACGCGGCCAATCTGATGAAGGGGCAAGCTAAGGGCGGCGCAGATCTAGCGAAAGTGCGACGCGACAACGGCAAGGCCCTAGCAGACGAGCGTACCTGGACCGTGAACCGGTTGCTGGAGCTCTATGAACCGGCCGTGAAGGCGCGAGTGAAAAAATCAACGGGGGCGGCGATATCCGCAGGACATGCGGCTGATGAGTTGGCGCATATGCGGTTTGCTGTGGCGGCGATGAAGGCGGGGCGCAGCAAGATAAGCGAGATCGGCAAAGACGATCTGCGAATGATGCTGGACGCCGAGGCCAGGAAGCCGGCGACGGCCCGTGCTAGATTCGGGGCCTGCTATCGGTTCTTCGATTGGGCCAAGGATCAGGGCTACCTGACGCTTAACCCCTGCGACCTTATTGCCAAGGCTCGCAGGCCGGGAACGCCATCCGCACGCACGCACTGTCTCAGTCCTGCCCAGCTCGCCCGTATCTGGCATGCGGCGGACGGAGCGGAGGGCCTATTCCCGGTGCACCGGGATCTGATCCGCTTCCTGATCGCGGTACCTTGCCGCCGCGGCGAGGCGCGGTCGATGGATTGGAGCCAAGTCGACCTGACCGATGCAGTATGGCGGCAGCCCTCCGCCCTCACCAAGAATGGGAAAGCGCACCAATTCCACCTTCACGCGCTCGCGCTTCAAATGCTCTGGCAGCGTCATCTGGACGCCGGCGCACCGCCGGCGGGCCTTGTGTTTCCCGCACCGCGCACTGGCCGCGTGATCGACACATTCGGCCCCATGAAGGTGGCGATCGACATTGCGGCCGAACTCACCGGCTGGCACTTCCACGATTTTCGCCGTAGCTACGCGAGCGCATTAGGTGAGGCCAGCTTCTCGGAGACTGTGGCTGACCTGACGCTGAACCACCGCGCAGCCGCTACCCGCAGCGGCGTCCTTGGCGCGTACCAAGTTTCGACACGCTGGGACGACCAGGTGAAGGCCATGCAACTGTGGGGCGATCTGCTGGCTGCCGCAATCAGCGGCAAGGGCGGCCCTACTGGCAGCAACGTGTTGAACTTCCGGAAGGCATCATGAATGAGCGTAGGCCAGTCTTGGCGGCTGTAAGACAGTACGATGAAGCGCACCGAACGCGCAGGATATCGGAGAACCTTCAATCCAAAGCTGAAGAACAGTGCGATCAGAATTCGATCAAACAAAGCCAAGAAGCGTTCGAACAAAGTGACGCCGCTATGTGGCGAGCCGTCTACACTGCCCTAAACGCCTACTCGGCGCCCTCCAACTGGCACGGAACCAACCCATGCGAGGCATTTCCGCAAGAAATGGCTTGGGCGATCTCCGAGCAGTTGAGAAGCCTCATTGAAAAAGGCGAGCTTCCAGCCAGGTGGTCAGCATTGCGCAAACGCACCGGCAAGAATAAGCCCGAAGCGGACGATGCCCGATGTGATGCAGTCGCTTATATCGAAGCGTGCAGGCACGGAATGATTTATCACCCCACTAAATCGCCTATAAAAGACGTCGCGAAGGCATATGGTGTGCACCGGCGAACGGTAGAAACGTGGTGCGCTAATGAAGCTCTGAAGCCATCCGACCGCAAGCACTGGATGGGTCAGCAGGGCATGGCGCTGGAAGTCATGGAGCAGAGTGGTCGGAGGTTTCTCTCCCTTCAGCCCAAAATGCGAAAGTCCGGCCAATCGCCTGAGTGACAGTTGCTCGCGTCCATAAATGCGAAGGGCTCGACGTTCATTCAGCGCATTCCGCGCCGGTTTCGTAGCGCTTAGAGGTGGGCCTCCCCTATCCCCCCTTAAGGAGCGTGGCGATGCCCAAAGCAACCCTTCCCCAAACAACCCCCGTCCCTCTATTCGGCTTAATCGAAGTGGACCCCCGCCGATTTGGCACACCGCGCCTTCCTCGCTTGCAGACGCGCCGTGATGCAGCCGTCTGGCTGAAAAGCTTGGGTCTCAATTGCACCCATCGAGCGCTTGAAAAGCAGCCGCTGACCGTCCTCTATGTGGATCGCGTGGCCATGCTGTTCACCGAGGAACTGATAGACTTGGCGGAGCGCAAGCTGACCGACGCGCCCCGCATCAAAAGCGGTAGAACGCAACGGGCCGCGGCCTGATCGGCATGGCACTCACGGTACCCATGTCGGCCAGTCCCGGCCGCATGCCGGCGCTTTGGCAGGATCGCGATGGCTGTATCCGGATCGGCCAGCAAAATCGCTTCGATGCGGCATCGACGATCAATGCCCTTCGTGACGGCTTCGAGGAAGGGTCAATTCCCTGCCGGAATGCGGTTACAAGATTGATTTGCCCATCTGATCGCCGGCATGGCCTGGTTCTCAATCTATCCGACCAAGTTTGGTCGGCGGCCGGCTTGCCAGATCAACCGGGTGGAGAAGTCGATCTAACGATTGTCGACAACGTGATTACGATGGCGTGGCTGGCGGGGCCGGAGTTCGTTCCGATCGAATTCGATGGCGGGGCCTTGGTACAGTTCCTTCAGCGTATCGCGCTGCATGCTCGCCCGGACGAACTGGGCCAGCCCGATACCATGAAGAAGGCAGGCCGTAAGTTGGGCTGGGATTGGCGAACTGCCCAGTTGGCGCTGTGTGCCTACATGCACGCGGAGGGCTCGTTCGCCACGATCGCGGAAATGGCTGACTGGCTGGGGCAATGGTTCGAGGGCCGAGAAGGCCGCCAGCCGGCGGAGAGCTCGCTACGCGACTATGCCCGCGAGGTCTGGGTTGCCTACTGGCCGAACGGCACCGAAAACTAATTTCGGTATTGATCGGTGGAACGCCAGAAACCATCCGCGAGAATAGACCGGCAACAGTCGGTGTTCTCTGATGGAGATGTCCCCTTCCTTCACCCGCCACGTGCGGCAGATGAACGCGCTGCGGCGCGGCGTCGTGCCGGACGACTGGCCTATCCAGCCCCTCGGCTACTGGGGAATGTTCATCTTTCTCCGTTCTGCGGAGGGCGAGGTCCTGGCGATCCCCTTGGCGTGCCTCAATCGGCTCCGCATTGCCTCGCTGTTCCATGCTTATCCGCACCCGCTGCAAACCCTGTGGCCGGCGGAGGATGGGCGGTGCTGGGATGCAGAACGCGCAGCCGAAACCATATGGGCGGCGGCTCGAGGGGCCGGACTGAAGGCGCCGGAGGAAATGGGCTTCCGAGCGAACTATCGATATCGCCGCGGAGCGGTGGTTCCAACCGTCGTGCTTGTCCCGCTGCCTTAACTCCTGACCGAGAGCAAAAACCTGATGCCGCAGATCCCGACCTTCGATAACACCACGTTGACGCCGGTCGCGCCGGGGCCGCCGCGGGCTGATGCGTCGCTGGGACAGGCGCCGGGCCTGGCGCAGGCGACGGCGGGGCAGGAGCCGGGGCTTGCGCTGGCCCAGGTCGGTCAGAACGCGACCGCGCAGGCGCAGGAATGGAGCAACCGCTATGCGGAGGCGCGGCGACAGTCGGACGCGGCGGCGCTGACCAGCCAGGGCACCAAGGCGCTGGGCGATGCGGCGTTCAAATGGAGCAAGGTTCCCGATCACCTGGCGGCGGCCGAGGGCTTCAGCAACGACGCCAAGAACATCCAGGCCGGGCTGCTGTCGCAGTCGGCCGATCCGCTGGTGCAGGGCTATGTGGGCGATGCGCTGGGCCGCACGTCCGTGATGTTCGGGCTGGAAACCCAGCGGCAGAGTTTCGGGCTGGAGGCAAACACGCAAAACGCTGCCGGCGATGCGCGGCAACTTCAATGGAGCCAGCAGGCGGCCTTGGCACCGACGCCGGAACTACGGGCGAATTTCATCGACCTGGCGAACGCCGACATTGCCGGACGTGTGGCGGCCGGGTGGCTGCTGCCGGAACAGGGAGAGGCAGCGAAGGTTGCTTTCGCCAGCAATGTAGCGAAGGTCGGCGCCAAGCAGATGATCCTGGCGAACCCGGAACGGGCCGCGCAGATCCTGGCGGACCCGGCAAAATCACAGGTCGTATTCCCCGGGCTGCTGCCGGTCGAGGCCGAGAACCTGGCGCGGCAGGCGGAAAACCATGCCATGCGGATGGAGGCGCGGGCACAGGCGGCGCAGGCGCACGCGGACATGATGGCGCAGCGCCGACTGGTGATGGACCAGGGAACCAACGCCGCCACGCTGATCGCGCAGGCGCTGAAAAGTCCGGACCAGCCGATGGACGTGGGGCAGCTCGCCGCGATGGTCGGCACGCACCAGCTCAGCGAAAGCGGGTTTCAGGCGATCATCTCGGCGCAGGGCGCCGGCGGGCAGGACAAGCCGGCGGTGGTGATCGATCTGCACCGACAATTGAACGAAGGCAACCTGACGCCGGACGGCATCACCGATGCGTTCAACCAGCACACCATCAAGCAAGGCACCGCAGTGACCCTGCTGAACGCGCTCAACGCGCAGGACAAGCAGGGCAACAACCAGCAGCGGACAGACGGCTTCCGAGCGGTTGACGGCGCGTTGGGCGGTGGCGCGATCGATAAAGGCTTCCTTAACCTCGACAACCAGGCGTCACAGGAATTGGTGGCGCGGCGCGCGGCGGCGATCATGGAATATTCCCAGCGCGTCGATCTGCAGAACGAAGACCCGCTTGCCGTCGCGCAGGATATCATCAAGAGATACTCCACCCCGCCACAGACGCCCAAGGCGTGGGCCGCACCGCGCATGGGCGCGATCAGCTCGGCCGATGACGTGCAGGCAGTGGCGGCGGCCACGGTCGACGCGCTGAAAAGCGGCGCGATCACCCCGCAGCAGTACGAGGCCGAGCGGCTGTTGATCGGGCAATACCAGAAATATTTCGCCGTCCAGCCGCGCGTCGTCCCATCCGGACCGAAGGGCGTCGCTGGGGCTCCCACGCTCAAATATTTTGGGCAATGAAATGCCCGTAACAAGTGAAATTTCATCTTTGTCGGATCAGGCACGCCGACAATTGAGATTGCTTTCTCAAGACCGGGCGGACGCCCAATCGCGGCTGGATAAGGTAACGGCAGATGCCGCCGGCTGGGAATGGGATGCGGCCGAACTGGGGGACCCGGATGCGGGGCAGATCGCGGCGGGCCTGCGGCTGCTCGCGCGGGCATGGGCTACCGAAGTTCAACGGCTGGACGGTGTCCGAAACGAAGTGGCGATGAAGGCATTCGTCGATCCGATCGCGCAAAAACTTGGAGTTTCGCATGACTGAGTATATTTCCGCGCTGGTGCCGTCTGCCTCGTCGGTGAAAGATGCCTTGCCCTGGATTACCCAAGGCATCGGATTGGCCGGTTCCGCCACGACCATAGCCGGGACGGACCAGGCGGCCGCCGCAGCCGTCGCCGGCTACAACCAGGCCGGCACGGCGGCGCTGACCACCGGGCAATACAATGCCGGGGTACAAGAGGCGCGGGCGCAGAACGCGCTAACGGCGGCGGCGGCGAACGCAATCCAGATCAAGCAGCAGACCACGCGCAAGCTGGGCGATATCGGCGCGGCCTTCGGCGCGGCGGGCGTGGAAGGCGGCACGCCGCTGCAGGTGATGCAGGACAGCGCCATTCAGGGCGAACTGACGCGCCAGTTGATGCTTTACGGCGGAGATGTGACGGCCCAAGCCGCCCGCCAGCAAGGTGCGCTGGATATTTTCCAGGGACAGAGCACGGCCCAGGCGGACGCGATCCGCGCAGCGGCGGCATCCAGCGCCGCGAGTAACAAGGACACTGGCACCTTGCTGACGGCGGCCGGATCGTTGTTTGGGCCAAACAGTGCTTTGGCTGGCTACCTGAACAAACAAACCACTCCCAGCCCGGGCGGCTGATCCATGGCGCTGACCCCCGCCGAGCAATTGCAGATTGCTCTGAACCTTGCTGCTGAACTGGAAGCATCGGGCGCTGCCGGCATCGTTCCGATGCAGATCATCGGCGCTATGGTGGGATTATACCTCGAACGCCAGCCAGGATCGAACGCTAATCTGGCACCCCTGCTTCAAGGCATCGGTCTGATGGCCGAGACTATTTTCCAAACCGCCCGCGCCGGCCGGAACGCCGCCCCCGTCTGCCCTCGGCATGAGCCACAGGTATCCGCAGCACTTGCGCTTCGGGATATTGCGGCGGCTGCGCGTGGCTCGGACTAGAGCCGGTGGCAGACCTGGCCGCTTTGTTTGCTGTGGCTGTCGGCACGCAAGCCCTGGCCGTTATCGGCGCCGTCTATCAGCGGGCCATCGCTTGGAGCCGCGCCTGGCGGAAAACTGATTACGAACGCAACCGGACCAACAAAAGTGAGTTTGCCCGATGATGACCACCCTTTCCAAACTGTTCCCGTCGCAGGATCTGGCCAAGGCAGCAGACACGGAAGACGCGATCTGCAAGAGCCGCCTTGGCGAGGCCAGGGCCGAGTTGGCGGCCATCCGAAACCAGATCGAAGCGGAGCAGAACGACGCGGAGTTGCAGGCGCCTGGCGCGGCGGGCCGATTGGCTTCCCTCATGGAACGCGCCGCGCGGCAGGAGGCCACGATCCTGGGATTGGAGCGGGCCGCCGCGAAGGCGTCGGCCGAGGTCGCGCGCCTGGCCCAGGAACGCGCCGAGGCCGCGGAGGAAGAACGCCGCCAGTCGGTCCCCGCTCTGCGGGCCGAGCTTGAGCGGTCTGCTGCCCAGATCGCCGAACTGGCGGCCCAGCTCGGGGCCGAGATAGAACGGCATGCGGTCCTGTCGGCCGACCTCGGTAATGCCCTTGGATCTGCGGAAGCCAAGCGGGTTCTGAGCAAGCCGGCTCTGGCCCTAAGGTTACAGACCACGATGGCAA
>CAINEA010000922.1 GCA_903847525.1 uncultured Acetobacteraceae bacterium
CGGCCAGGTCGATGTTGCCGGCACGATCTACGGCGCCAGGCACATCGTCATCGCCACCGGCAGCGAGAGCACCCCGCTGCCGGGCGTCGAGGTCGATGAAACCGCCATCGTAACCTCCACCGGCGCCCTCGAACTCGACAAGGTTCCCGCCCACCTCGTGGTGATCGGCGGCGGCGTGATCGGCCTCGAACTCGGCTCCGTCTGGCTGCGCCTGGGCGCGCAGGTTACCGTGGTGGAGTTCCTCGACCGCATCGTCCCCACCGTGGACGCGGAGGTCGCCAAGCAGTTCCAGCGCATGCTCGCCAAGCAGGGCATGAAGTTCAAGCTCGCCTCCAAGGTCACCGCCGCCGAAAAGACCCCCACCGGCGTGGTCCTCACCATCGAGCCCGCCAAGGGCGGCACCGCCGAGCAGATCACCGCCGACGTGGTCCTTCTCGCCATCGGCCGCCGGCCCTACACCGCCGGCCTCGGCCTCGAGGAAGCCGGCGTTGCCCTGGAACGCGGCCGCGTCAAAACCGACGCCCATTACGCCACCAACGTCCCCGGCATCTACGCCATCGGCGACGCGATCGACGGCCCGATGCTCGCCCACAAGGCCGAGGAGGAAGGCGTGGCGCTGGCCGAACGCCTCGCCGGCCAAGCCGGGCATGTCAACTACGAGGCCATCCCCTCCGTCATCTACACCCACCCTGAAGTGGCCTCCGTCGGCCGCAACGAGGAGGAACTGAAGGCAGCCGGCATCGCCTATACCATCGGCAAGTTCCCCTTCAGCGCCAACGGCCGTGCCCGGGCGATGGGCGAGACCGAGGGCTTCGTTAAAATCCTGGCCGACAAGACCACCGACCGCCTGCTCGGCGCGCATATCCTCGGCCCGGACGCCGGCACCTTGATCGCCGAACTGGTCACCGCCGTCGAGTTCGGCGCCTCCGCCGAGGACGTGGCCCGCATCTGCCACGCCCACCCGACGCTGAGCGAGGCGGTCAAGGAAGCGGCGCTGGCAGTGCAGGGCAGGGCGCTCCATATCTAGCCGAATGGACGCATCACCGGCTTCTCCCGCTCCCCTGGCCATCACGATGGGCGACCCCGCCGGCATCGGCGGGGAGATCCTGTTGGCCACCTGGCTGGCCCGCCGCACCCACGGACCTGTATTCGTCGCCCTGGACGATCCGGACCGGCTGCGCGCCCTGGCCGTGCAACTCGGCCTGGCCGTGCCGATCCGCGAAGTGACCAGCGCGGCACAGGCGCAAGCGGTGTTCGCCGGAGCCCTGCCGGTCCTGCCCGTCCGGCTCGCTGCCTTGTCCGTTCCCGGCCGCAGCGACCCCGCCAACGCCCCCGCCATCCTCGCCTCCATCCGCCGCGCCGCCGCCCTTGCGCTGTCCGGCGAGGCCAGCGGCGTTGTCACCAACCCGATCAACAAGGCGGCATTGTACGACGCCGGCTTCGCCCATCCCGGCCATACCGAGTTCCTCGCCGAACTCACCCACGCCACCAACCGCCCAATCATGATGCTCGCCAGCCCGATGCTGCGCGTCGTGCCGGTCACCGTCCACGCCTCGCTCCGCCGCGCCATCGAGATGCTCGATGCCGAGGCGATCCTTACCGCCACCCGCATCACCGCCGCCGCCATGGCGCGCGATTTCGGCATGGCCAACCCCCGCCTGGCCATCGCCGGCCTCAACCCCCACGCCGGCGAGCAGGGTGCCCTGGGCACGGAGGAACACACCATCATCGGCCCCGCCATCGCCACCCTGCGCGCCGAGGGCCTGGACGTCTCCGGCCCCTGGCCGCCCGACACGATGTTCACCGCCGACGCCCGCGGCCGATATGACGTGGCGATCTGCATGTACCACGACCAGGCGCTCATCCCGCTGAAAACTCTGGACATGCACCACGGCGTCAACGTCACCCTCGGCCTGCCGATCGTGCGCACCTCGCCCGACCACGGCACCGCCTTCGATATCGCCGGCAAAGGCATCGCCGACCCCTCCAGCCTGATCGCGGCGCTGGACCTCGCCGGCGAC
>CAINEA010000923.1 GCA_903847525.1 uncultured Acetobacteraceae bacterium
GAGACCCTTTTGGAATTGCACCTTGTTTCGAGCCATCGTCCCTGCCTCGCTAAATCGAATGTTCACGATATGTGCCACGAAAGAGAAGCTGAGAAAAGTGCGTAAACAGGAAGTTTTATGAAGGGTCGTACGGGGCGGGGTTAACGGCCGCGGACGAACTGAAAGGCGCAGAGCGAGGCGATCATGATGCCGGCGCCGAGGGCCTGCAGGGGGGAGAGAACCTCGCCGAGAAGCCAGACGCTTGCGAGCGCGGTGACGAGGGGTTCGAGGTTCATCGCGAAGGCGGTGCGGAACGGGCCGACGGTGTTGGTGGAGATGTAGATCAGCAGCGTAGACAGGGTGCTGAAGAAACTGGCGGCCCCAAAGGCGATCCAACCGGCCTGGGTTTGCGGCGGGTGCCAGCCGCCGATCGTGATCCACAGAATGACGAACAGGATGGTGGACGGGACCATCGAGTACCAGGTGGTCAGACGGGCATCGGTGCCGTTCAGATAGGCCCGTGTGGCGAGAAGGGAGACCACACGGCAGATCGCGGCCGCGAACGCGCTGGCGAGGCCGAGCGGCGCGAGGGTGGCGAGGTTGACGCCGAGCATGAGGGCGAGGCCAGCGAAGGCCGCCAGGGCAGCCAGCAAGGCACGCCAGCCCAGGCGCTCCACGCCGGTGAGGGCGGCGGCGATGCCGGTGAGCAGCGGGTAGATGAAATAGGCCAGGATGGCGATGGAGACCGGCAGCAGCGCCACCGCGGCCATCAGGCCGAGCATGACCCCGGCAAATAGTATGCCGAGCAGGATGGCGATGCGGCGCTGGCGGGGCGGGTGGCGGATGATCGGCGGGGCGACCCGCAGCCAGGCCCAGAAGAACGCCACCACCAGCATGCCGCGTAGGGAGACGAGCGTGAGCACGTCCATGCCGGAGTTGTAGATGATCTTCAGCAGGATGTCGGTGATGCTGAACGACAGCGCGGCGGTGATTGCCGGCAGCATCGGCAGCAGGCCGGCGAGGGCGGTCTGGCGAGTGGTGAGCACGGACATTGGGCTGCCGGTCTTTCGGGTGGGGGCCGGTTCTGGCCCATCTTGGACATTTGCCGGCCAGCATGCACCATTCCTGTGTGCGTCCGCCATGTCATCGGATATTGGGCCATCGGATGCGGGTCGGGGAACGTGATTTGACGGGGGATGGCGGGGCTCGGGCGTCCGGAAGGATGCAGGCGGAAACACGGGTTCTGCTGTGGATGTGTCTGCTGGTGGCGGTGAACCAGCTTGGGTTCGGTGGCGTGGTGCCGGCGTTGCCGCTGTATGCGAAATCGTTCGGTGTTTCGGCGTCGGCGATCGGCTTGTCGGTTGGCGTGTATGGGCTGGCGCGGTTCTTCGTGGCGGCGCCGAGCGGGCAATTGGCGGATCGGCTGGGCCGCCGGTCGACGCTGGCGCTGGGCGGGCTGGTGACGGCGCTGGGGAATTTCTGGTGCGCGTACGCGTCGAGCTATCCGGAGTTCATCATGGCCCGGTTCATCGCCGGGGCCGGGGCGGGCCTGATCGTAACCACCGGCCAGATCGTACTGGCGGACATCACCACGCCGGAGCGGCGTGGGCGGACGATGGCGATCTATCAGGGGGTATTCATCTTTGCTGCCGGGATCGGGCCATTTCCTGGGGGGTTGTTGGCCGAGCATTTCGGCTTGGCGGCGCCGTTCATCGCGTACGCGTCGGCCGGGACTGTGGCGGCGGGACTGGCCTGGTTCGCGGTGGCGGAGACGCGGGAGATGGCGCGGGCGAAGAGTCTGCATGCGCCAGGGATGGGGCCGTCCTTCGCGATGCAGGTGCGCCGGCTGGGCGCGCTGCCCGGGTATGTGCTCGTCTGTATCGTGGCCTTGATCAACGCGGTGGCGCGGACAGGCGGGTTGTTCAACGTGATCCCGCTGCTGGGCAGCCTGCGTCTGGGCCTGTCGGTGAGCGCGATCGGGTTCGCGCTGGCGCTGGGCAGCGTGATCGGGCTGGGGGCGGCGTATCCATCCGGGATGCTGGTGGATCATTTCGGCCGCAAGGCGGTGATCGTGCCGGCGACGGTGATCAGCGGGGCGTCGATGCTGCTGTTCTGTTTTGCGCCATCCTATGTTTGGTTCGTGGCGGCCAGCGTGGTCTGGGGGCTGGCGAGCTCGATCGGTGGCGCGGCGCCGGCGTCGTATGCGGCCGATTGTTCACCGCCGGGAATGAATGCGACGACGATGAGCCTGTTTCGGATGGTGGGGGACGCCGGCTACGTTCTGGGGCCGGTGGTGCTGGGGCTGATCGCGGATTATCTTGGACCGGAGATCGCGCTGGTAGTTGCGGCTTCCCTGCTGATCGTGATCGGCGCCGTGTTCGCCTGGCGGGCGCCGGAGACTTATCGGGCCAAAGCGGCGTTGCGTGCCGGATAGGGTTCGTCCCCGACCATGGCCTGCCGTCGGCTGTGGATGTTGGTTGAAAATCGGGGCTGGACTGCGCAGCCTATGCCGATCAACACCCTCGGCATGAATCCAATTTTGCACGACCTGTATATCCTCGCCATGATTCTCGCGGCCGCCGCCTGCGGCATGCTGGTCCGCCGGATACTTCCCGAGCACCATCTCTGCGATGACACCCGTACGCATTTTGCAGCCACTGTATCGGTTGTTGTAACGCTCGCGGCACTTGTCATGGGGTTCGCCATCAACAACGCGAACAATGCGCGGCTTGCGACGCTGCAGGATCTGTCGCTGCTGTCCTCCAACATCACTCGCGCGGGGGCGATGTTGGGCCAATACGGACCCGAGGCCAGGGACGGGCGCGTCACGCTTGGCCGTTATGCAGAGCAGAAGTTGGAAGACCTGTTTCCGCAGATGACGGGGGTGCGACCCAAACAATCGAACGCGGCGACCGACGGTTTGGTGGACCGGTTGCAGATGCAGATCGTATCGCTCAATCCGAAGGACGATGTGCAGCGGTTTCGCCAGTTGCAGGCGTTGGAGGCGTCGAATCAGATCGTCATTCACCAATCGGCGATCGCGGAGCAGCAATATGCCCGGGCACCGCACCAGATCGTCAATGCGATCACGTTATGGCTGGTGATTGTGTTCTTCTCCTACGGGCTTTTTGCGCCGAAGCACGTGACGGCGATCGCCGCGATGGTGCTCAGCGCGATCGCGGTTTCGATCGCCATACTGATGATCCTGGAGGGCCGTTTACCGTTCGACGGGTTAGTCCCGATTCCGTCCGGATCTTTGTCGGAAGCAGTGGCCTCGGTCCGGCGATGAATACGAGGCTTAGTTTGGACGTTCCAACCGCGAACGCGCCATATAGGCGGCACGCATCGGCTTGAGCGCGGCGATGGCCAGTATGGCGGTCAGGATATCGGCGCCGATGGCGACGCCGAACACGCTGGTCCAGCTGCCGGTCGCGTCGTGCAACAGCGATGCCATGGGTCCGCCGAAGATCGCGCCGATGCCCTGGGCCATGTACAGGCAGCCATAGTTACGGGTGGCGTTCTTCATGCCGAATGTGTCGGTCAGGGTGGAGGGAAACAGCGAGAAGATTTCGCCCCAGCCAAAGAACACCAGGCCCGACAGCAGCACGAACAGCAGGGCGTTGTCGCGTGTCGCAAGCCAAAGCGCCATGGCGATTCCTTCCAGCGCGAAGGCGATGAACATCGTGTTCTCGCGCCCGATCCGGTCCGACACGAAGCCGAAGAACGGCCGGGTCAGGCCGTTGGTGAAGCGATCGATCGTCAGTGCCAATGGCAGGGCGGCGAAGCCCCAGACGATGGCCTTGGTGATGCCGAACTCGCCGGCGAAGGCGGCCATCTGCGAGGTGACCATCAGGCCGGAGGTGGACATCATGGTCATCATCGCGAACATCAGCCAGAAAATCGGGGTTTTCAGCATGGTGGAGGTTTCGGCGCCCAGAGTCCCACCGTCCGCGCTGGTGGCTGCTGGGGGCGGCTTGAGGCCGAGCGCGGCGAGCAATCCGACAACCGCGAAGATTGCCCCGTATTTGAGCAGCGTCGCCTGAAATCCGGACGAGGCGATGCTGTCCGCGATCGGAAAGGTCGTTACGATCGCGCCCATCCCGTAGCCGGCCGCGACCACGCCAGCCGAGAAGCCGCGACGGTCCGGAAACCAGCCGACCATCTGCCCGACCACACCGATATAGACGATGCCCGTTCCCAGGCCGCCGATCAGGCCATAGGTGAGATACAGGCCGGCCAGAGAGGAAACCTGCGAGGCCAGGACCCAGGAAAGCCCACTCATCACCGCGCCAACGGAGATCAGCAGGCGGGGGCCGAATTTCTGCACCAGGGTTCCCTGGAAAGGCGAGAAGAAGGTCTGGAGCACGATCAGCAGCGAGAACGTCACCTGCA
>CAINEA010000924.1 GCA_903847525.1 uncultured Acetobacteraceae bacterium
ATTGCGGGCGAGCCAAGCGCGCATCATGGCTTCCGACTCAATTCCAGAGCCGCGAGAATAAGACGGGCACGCTCGCCGCAGGGAACATGCGCAGTATCGTTCAATACCGCCTCGATTGCTTTGAGCGGATCGACCGGCGCGAGGCTGGCGCGGTAGGCGCGGACAGCTTCGTCTAGCGCGCGCCACTTGACCCCAAAGGCCTTGCCGGTCGCCGCCTCATACGCATCCGCCGCGTCGAGCACCTTCCGCGCCAGGTCGAGGTCGCCGGGGATCGGGAGGGGCGAGAGCAGTTCCTCGGGCGTCCAGAAATTATGGTCGAACGTCGGACATACCAAGCGAACTCCCCTGGCTCCTGCCTTGTCTATTGTTCCCCAAACCCGGTCGCCCCGCTTCCATTCGTGCGTCATCATATCCTCCTCTCCTTGCGGCCCCGCCCGTCGCCGAGCGGGGCACGCCACCATCGCCCGACGAGATCAGGCGACCATCATGCCGTGCTGCACAAGCTGCGCGTCCGTCCAACCCGCCGCCCGCATCGCTTCATACGTCGCTCCCTGCGCCGCCGGCAGCATCAGACGCTGCGATGCGGGCGGCATGACCAGGACTGGCGGCTGCGTTGGGACTGGCGGGGTCAGGAAGGCGGGGTGCGGCTGCACGACCGGCTGCACGACCGGCTGCACGACCGGCTGCACGACCGGCTGCACGACCGGTGGCGGTGCGACGAGTCCTCCGACCGGCGCGGCGCTCGCCCCGGCCGGCAACGGTGCCTGCCCGAAGCCGACGCTCGCCGCGTCTGGCCCGACGACGATCTCGAGACCGTAGGCGCTCAGCGCCACCATGCTGTGGTTGAGGAACACGCCGGGCTGATTGGGCGATCCGTTGCCGCCGACCGTGCCGCTCACCTGGATGTAATAGCCCAGCTTGACCGCATCTGGCTCGACGATCGGCGCCGAACCGTCACGGTTGAAAACCTTAGGCGCGTAGCCGCTGCTGAACGCCAAGACCCAACTGCCGGGGTAGCCCTCGCGGTCACAGGGCTTACGGCCTTTCTTGTTCGGGATCGTGGAGTCGCCGTCCGTCACCTTCCAGGCGAACACCGGATGCTGCGCCTGGCCGTTCGGGAATGCCTGCCGGCCGGTCGTCCAAATGACCTGCCCCCACGGTGTTTGGTTCCAGTGCGTCTCAGCGCCCTTGGGGACGGCAACCGCAAAGAAATAGTCAACGCGCGGTTGCCCCTGGTTCGGGCCGTGCTTGACGAGCAGGGGCTTGCCCTCCGCGTCGGTCGTCTGCCCTTTGTAGAGCGAGCCTTGCACGAGGCGGCTCACGGGGGTCAGTAGCGGGGTTGTTTCAGCCATTGCTTGATGCTCCAAAAGCCCTGCGGGCTGCGGTTGTGTTGATAGGCACGAGTTTGGCAGCGCCCGTCTTGCGCGCCGCGTAAGTAGCGATCAACGACTCGGGGATGCCTTTCTTGAGCGCCTGGGCGGGCGTGATCGGCTCGACCGGGCGGCTCAGGTCCGTCCCGAACAGCCCGCCGAGCGCCAGCACCTCCTCGACCGGCTTGACCCAGTCCTGGCGGCCCGGTGGATGGTCGATCTGCCAATGCGGCAGCGGCTTGCCCGCCTGCAACGCCTGCATCGCCTGGGCTTCCAGGCCGGTGATACGCGCGTCGAGTTGGTCACGAGCGCGCACCAGTAGCGCCAGTTCGGTGCTGAGCGCCGGCAACGGCAGGTCAACGGGCGTCGAGTCGGCCGACGTATCGACCGCATCGAGCGCCGCCCGCTGAAGCGCCTTGCAGGCGTGCCGCGCCGGACAGTGCTTGCAGTGCGAGCCGACATTGGCGTCGGGGTTGTTGCCCATCGCCTCATTGGCCGCGCCCTGCAACCTCCTTGCGTACTCCCGCAATTCACCCGTCGAGATCGTCCAGCGCCGCACCGGGCCGCCGGGTGCGTAATTGCGCGGCTGCACCACGATCAACTCGTAGCTGGCCGTATCGGAGAAGCCCATCAACCCCGCCGCATAGACCAGCAACTGCCAGTTCTCAAACGCATCGACGAAGCCGTGACCATATTTGAAGTCAACGATCCGCACCGCATCGCCCTGCCCGTCAAAGATGACCGCATCGGCCGTTCCCCAGCAGAGCGGGTGGATGCCGTGCGCCTCGATCCGGTGCTCGAAATAGCGCGAGCGCCCCGGTGCGGCAGCAACGGTATCCACGTAGAGGGCGACAGCCTCGCGCATCTCGTCCGTCTCGACCGGCACGCCGTTGTAGCCGCCGGCCGGGTAGGGGTTGCCGCCCAGCACCTGATGCGCCGCCCAGTGCGCCGCCGTGCCTTCCAGGGCTGCCTCGTTCTCAGCGTCGGGGTATTGCTGCGAGAGCCGCACCGACGCGGGGCATTTGACCCAGCGCGCGGCGGCGCTGGGTGCCAAGATGCTGTGCTGGTCAGCCATCGGCCAGTCCGATCGCAGCAAGAAACGCCGGCAGCAGGTCGGGGCGATCCTGGAAGCCCGGCAGCCCGGTCGCCACGCCGAGCGCCTGCGCGGCCTCGGCGATCTGCGTGAACGTGACGGCGCCCGACGCCATCGCCGCCGTGATGCGCGACATGACGCTGGCGAGAGTCATCGGCGCAGACGGAGGAGGCGGCGGAGGCACCGGAGCACCGGGCGGAAGCCAGCCGCCCTCGGGCGCATCCGCCGGGACCGGCATCGGCATCGGGGGCGGCGGGGGGATAGCGGGAGCGCCGGCCCGCAACTCGGCCTCGACGGCTTCGACCGTCGTATCGTCAACGCCACGCCGCTTGCGCCACACGCCGGCGGCGGTGCGCTCGCGGTTGCTGCTGTGGATGCGCTCATCCCAGGGCAGACCGCGGTCGTCGAGTACTGAGAGGGCGCCCGCCGCCTCTTCCTGCGCCAGCAACTCGCCGGAGTCAGAGCGGGCTTTGAGGGCGGGCAGGGCGTCGAGAACGGGACTCGGCGTGCGCAACTGCGCCAGGTCAACGTCCTCTTGGGGCACCTTCGGCCCCGGACCAGGAGCAAACGAGCCGGTCAGGGGGCGGTCAAACAGCGGCAGTGGCGTGTCGCCCGTCCAGATGTCGAGCATGGCGCGGAGCTTCCTCACGTCGCCCATCGGGGTCGCCGCAAGGTCAATGTCGATACGCATTTGTTTCTCCTCTTTGGGTGTTGACAGCGACCGCACCCTACCGATAACGTGACGGTCATGTCAATAGCCCTTCGAGACTATCAGGCGGCGTTAATTACTGAGGTCAACCAGGCCTGGTCGGAAGGCGCGCGCAATGTGGGCGTGGTGCTCCCGACCGGCGGCGGCAAGACGGTCACGTTCGGAACGATCCTTCGCAACCATGCCGGTGCGTCCTGCGCCATTGCTCATCGTCGGGAACTCGTCGGGCAGATGTCGTTGACGTTGGCCCGGCTCGAAGTCCGCCACCGTATCATCGCTCCCGACGCCACGATACGGGAAATTGTCACCCTTCACGTCCGCGAGCACGGCAAGTCCTGGTTCGATCCCAACGCCCGTTGCGCCGTGGCCGGGG
>CAINEA010000925.1 GCA_903847525.1 uncultured Acetobacteraceae bacterium
GACCACATGCGCGAGATAGGAATAGTAACCAATATCCAACCCGGCATCGACGCCGGCCTTCAACAACAGCGCCAGGTCCGGACCGAAATTGCCGGTGATCAGTCCTTGCGCGCCGGACGCCTTGATCTTGGCGATATAGGGCGAGAAATCCTTGACCTTGCCGAGCGGAACCATCTCGTCACCGACGATCTGGATGTCTGGGCGAAGCTCGGCGAGATACTTCTTGGTGTCCTTCTGGATGGACTGGCCGAACAGGTAATCCTGGTTCAGCAGATAGACGGTCTTGAGCGTCTTTGGCAGTCCCTTGACCAGCGTAAACGCACGCATGCCGACATTGCCATCGAAACGGAAATGCCAGAAATCGCATTGCTCATTGGTTAGTTCCGTGGCCAGCGCGCCGCAGTTCAAATACAGAACCCGATGATCGGGATTGCGGGCATTGTGCTTGGCGATGCCATCGATCAGCGCCGCGGCCACGTTCGAGCCATTGCAATGGGTGACGAAGGTGATGTTCTGGTCGATCACGCTTTTGAGCGCGATCAGCGCCTCGGCCGGCTGGAACTTTGAATCGAAGGCCACCATCTCGAACTTTCGTCCGAGCGCACCGCCCTTCGCGTTCACACCCTCGACGATGTAGTTCAGCACCTTCAGCCCTACGTCGCCCTGGGCGGCGAAGGTGCCGGAATACGGGTCGATATTGGCGACCTTGATGGTATCCTCAGCCAAAGCCGGCCTTGCCGAAACCAGCAGGCCGGCGAGCGATACGGCAAAGACAAGGCGAGCCAAGACAGGACGTGAAAAGACGGGGCGCCGAAGGTGGCTCGTCATAGTCCCTCCCATTAGGCTGCTCTTAGGCAGCCAGTTATTATTTATTCGAAAAGCCTAGGCGGGTGCTCCTTCGCGAGTCAATCGTTCTTACCTTGGCGTTCTTGCCTTGGCGTTCTTGCCTTGGCGTTCGGACGCGGGTTCTGCAGAACTGCCAGGGCGACCGCCCTCTTTCTTATTCCAACATGGATCGGCTAGCCTGATCTCAGGAAGCGTGAAGGAAGAAGAATGTCCAGAATGGTATCCGTCGCCGGGGTCAACCTGGGGTTGGTGGAGCGCGGGGCGGGCCGGCAATTGTGATTCCTGCACGCGGGCGAAGGCCTCGGCCCTGACCGACCCTGGCTGGATAGGCTCGCCAGGCAGTATCAGGTAATCGCCCCGCATCATCCCGGCTTCGCCAATTCCGCCCTGCCCGACTGGTTCGCCACGGTGGATGACCTTGCCTACCTGTATCTGGACCTGGCCCGGCAACTGGACCTGCGGGATGCCATCCTGGTGGGCAGTAGCTTCGGCGGCTGGATCGCGGCGGAGATGGCGGTGCGCAACACCGGCCGGTTCGCCAAACTGGCCCTGGTTGATCCGCTCGGCATCAAGGTGGGCGGCGTGAACGAGCGGGATATCGCCGATCTGCATTCCCTGCCGGAGGAAGCCTGCCGGAAACTGGCCTGGGCAGATCCGCTCAAGGGCAAGGTTGACTACACCGCCCTGCCGGAAACCCAGCTCGCTGGCATAGTGCGCGGCCGCGAAGCCTTGGCGCTGTTCGGCTGGAAGCCCTACATGCACAACCCGCGGCTGAAGAACTGGCTACATCGGATCGATATCCCGACCCGGCTGTTCTGGGGTGCCAAGGATGGCGTTGTCAGCACGACTTACGGCGAAGCATGGTGCAGCCGCATACCCGGCGCCACGCTCCAGGTTATCCCCGACGCTGGCCATTACCCACATTGGGAACAGCCCGACGCCTTCGCGGCCGCTCTCGCCGCCTTCACCCACACATAACCAACATCCACCGGAGGATCACCCGATGCGCGTCTGGTATTTCTCGGAAATGGCCTATCACCCGGCCTGGGAAGAGGGCAAAAAGCGCGGCTCGCTACGTGTCGTGCTGCCGAACAGCACCTACGATCCCGATATTGGCCACACGCTGCTGAACCGCTACCTCGACGAGTTCGGCCTCTGCGACGAGGTCGGGATCGACATCATGGTCAACGAGCATCACGCCACCTCCACCTGCCTGACGGTATCCGTGCCGATGGCGCTGGCGATCATCGCGCGAGAAACCAAGAAATCACGCCTGCTGTCGCTCGGCTCACCGATCGCCAACAGGCCGGACCCGGTGCGCGTGGCCGAGGAGATGGCCTGGCTGGACGTGCTGTCCGGCGGGCGGTTGGAAATGGGCTTGGTGAAGGGGGCGCCCTATGAAATCGCTCCCGCCAATTCGGTGCCCGCGCGGCTGATGCGCCGCTACTGGGAAGCGCATGATCTGATCCTGAAGGCGCTGTCCACCACCGACGGGCCGTTCAACTGGGAAGGCGAGTATTACCACTATCGCAACGTCAATATCTGGCCACGCCCGATCCAGCAGCCGACGCCGCCGGTCTGGATGACCGGGCTCAGCGCTGAAACAGGCAAGATGGCCGCCGAGCGCGGGCATGTCGTCGCCACCTTGCTGTCGGGCAGCA
>CAINEA010000926.1 GCA_903847525.1 uncultured Acetobacteraceae bacterium
AGCAGCGGTTCTCAATGCGGATGAGTCGCAATCACACGACCGCCGTCGCGCAACGTTAAGCGGGTCTGGATGCACCCGTTCATACGCCAATCAGGTGGTGAGTCGCAAAAGTCACACCTGACGGTCAATCGTTCGAAGCGCTCTGATCGTGGATTCGCGGACCGGCCTGGATGCGCTTGAAGGTGTGTGTGCAACGCCTGGATTCCCTGATCGGCCGGCTGCGGCAATGCTGCGAGACGTTCCCCGACAAGCGTCGGGGGATCAATACGACGTATCCGCTCGCCGACATCGCGATGGCGGCGTTCTCGGCGTTCTTCATGCAAAGCCCGTCCTTTCTGGCATACCAAAAGCATCTGGCGGAGGGATGCGGACGATCGAACTGCGAGACGCTGTTCGGGCTGCGCAAAATCCCCAGCGACAATCATATCCGCGATATGCTTGACCCGGTCTCTCCGGCGTTGCTGCATCCGGTGTTCGCCGACGTGCTGACGGCATTGGACCGATCCGGCGGATTGGCGGCGTTCCGGCGGCGGGGCCGGCATGTACTGATCGCGTTCGATGGGACGGAGTATTTCTGCTCCAAGGAAATTAGCTGCGAGCACTGTTCGACCCGCGAACGCGGCAAGGACAAAAACAAAACCAAAGGCACCGGCAAGACTGAGTATTTTCACACTGCGCTGTGCGCGACCATCGTCGCCCCTGGACATAACCACGTCGTGCCGCTGCAGCCCGAGTTCATCCGCCCTCAGGACGGCGCCGAGAAGCAGGATTGCGAGACCCGAGCGGCCAAGCGCTGGCTCGCCACGCACGCAGATCGATATGCCTGGCTCGATCCGATCTACATCGGCGACGATCTCTATTCCCGCCAACCGATGTGCGAGGCGGTACTCGCCGCCGGTGGGCACTTCATATTCGTGTGCAAGCCGGACTCCCACACGCTGGTCCAGGAATATATCGCGGGCGTCCGGTTGCCGATCCTCAATGTGGCGGTCAAACGCGGCGCCAGGCGGTTCACCTACCGGTATCGTTGGCTCAACGATGTGCCGCTGCGCGACGGCAAGGACGCACTCCTGGTCAACTGGTTCGAGATGGAAATCCGCGATGCCGCCGGGGCCGTCACGTACCGCAACAGCTTCGTCACCGATCTGCCAGTCAACCGTCGCACGGTCGCGGACCTCGCGGACAGCGGACGGTCGCGGTGGAAGATCGAGAACGAGAGCTTCAATACCCTGAAGACCGCCGGTTATCACCTGGAGCACAGCTTCGGACATGGCCGGCAGAATCTCGCCGCGCTGTTGGTGACGCTCAATCTCCTGGGCTTCGCGTTTCATACCGTCTGCGATCACGCCGAGGAACTATGGCGACTGGCCCGGTCGAAGGCGAGTTCGCGCGTGCAGTTTTTCGGCAGGCTCATCGCCATTACCAGTTTCGTGGTCTTTCCCTCGTGGGAAAGCCTCATGCAGACGATGGCCTATCGACAGCCGCCGCCGCAGCCGCCCTGATGGCCCAGAACACCCGCATCAAACACATGCTCGGAGAACGTCGGAAATGTTATAAGGAACCGGAAAATGGCAAAATGAGAATTGCTGTCCTTTCAGTGTGGATTCAGGCCTCGCGGCGCATGAGCCAGGAGGGGAACGCCGCGTCATGACTCGGCCAGTCCAGCGGCGGCGCGTCGCCGCACTTCCTGATAGTCGATTTTGCCAGTGCCAAGCCGAGGCAGACGGTCCAGGTGAAAGACAACGCGCGGTACCATGATCTCTGGGATGCCTCGATTTCTCGCCGCGTCCAGTAATAATCCTGGGGCAGCCCCCGTACAGGACGTGACGAGCACCAAACGCTCGCCTTTTTGTGAACCCGCGAGAGCCACGACGGCATGCGCCGAGCCTGGCCATACACTATCCGCGAGCGTCTCACCGACCGCCATGGGGACCATCTCCCCGCCGATCTTCGCGAAGCGCTTTGCCCGGTCCTTTACCCAGACAAAGCCCGACGCATCGACATCCACGATGTCACCAGTGTCGTACCAGCTTGCTTCCAAAGGCTCCAGCACTCCCGGCGCCGAGGCACGCAGGTAACCGAGCATGACGTTCGGTCCGCTCACCCACAGCCGACCGCCCACATCCAGCCCTTCCACCTTTTCCACTCGCCAACGAAGGCCGGGCAGAAACCGACCGACACTGCCGGCTGCGTTCCGCATGGGGGTGTTGATCGATAGCGCGGGCGCGGTTTCCGTGGCGCCATAGCCTTCCAGCAAATTCACGCGAAAGCGGTCGGCATAGAGGCGTCGTGTCGCCTCTTGCAATCGTTCCGCTCCACAAAATAGATAGCGCACGGAGCGGAAGTCGTACGGGTGCGCATAGTGTGCCCAGCCGGCGAGAAATGTGTCCGTGCTGAACACGATCGTGGCGTCACTGGCGTAAATGAGTTCTGGCACCAGCCGGTAATGCAACGGAGTCGGATATAGGAAGATCGGCACACCGGCGAGCAATGGCAGCAGTGTCCCAATTGTGAGGCCAAAGGCATGGAACATCGGCAGCGCATTGAACACAAGATCGGCCGAGGTGAAGTCGATGACCACCTCCGCCTGCGCACGGTTAGCAAGGATATTGCGGTGGCTCAGCACCACCCCCTTCGGCGTGCCTTCCGTCCCGCTGGTGAACAGCACCACCGCGGCATCATCCGCCGATCCCCGGCAGCCCGGCAGCCGACGTGCGAGGCGGGCATCACCCCAGCCACGTAGCCACGCGCACCAGCCGAGCGATGCGCGCAGGTCCTCGAGCCAGATGAATGTCACGCGGCCCGTCATCGCCTCTAGCTCCTGTTGAAGGCGCCCGTGCTCGGCGAACCGGCGCGACGAAACGACGAGGCGAACCCTCGCGGTCCGACATGCGGTCAACATGCCTTCAGCGCCCGCGGTGACATTCAGCAGGGCGGGGACACGACCGAATGCCTGCAATGCCATGAAGGCAACAACCGCGCTAACGGCGTTCGGTAGCAGCAAGCCAACATGCTCGCCCGGAGCGGTGTCCGATGCCAACGCGCGGCCCAAGATGCAGGCACCCGTAACGATGCGCCGATATCCGACCGGCTGCCGGTCTGCGTCCCGCAACACCTGCGTCTGCCAGCCGTAATCGTGACCGGCATCCAGCAGTGCCGCGAACAGCGTGCGGTCAAGAGACTGCGTGTTGAACGCGGCGTCCATCATCAGGTCCTGCAACGCTTGCGCCGCCGCCTGCCGGCGTCTCCGCCCCATCAGTGCGGGGTCGAGCGCCAGGGTCACTGGCGGGAAAATGGTGATCGTGATTCGCGGGAACCATCGCCGTCGCAGCTTGCCCCCGAGGCGGGACAGATGACTGAACTGTGTCCCATCGATGCGGACGGGAACCAGCTTCGCCGCCGCCTTGTCGGCGATCATCCCGGCGCCGTCGTAAACCTTCATCAGTCCGCCGGTCGTGCTGATGCGGCCCTCGGGAAACAACACCAGACGTTGCCCCTGCTTCACCGCCTGGATCATTGTCCTGACCGAAAAGGGATTGAGCGTATCGACGCGGATTGCCCGTGTCCAAGCCAGGATGGGCCGGACCCACCAGCGCGCCGCGATGAGTGTGTCGACCACGAACACCGGCTCCTCCGGAAGGAATGCGGCCAGCAGTGGACCATCGGCAAGGCTGAGATGGTTCGGCACTACCACCGCGTTCTCGCCGGGCGGCGGATAGTGCTCCAGGCCGATCACCGTGGTGCGATGGATTAGCCTGGCGTAACCACGCAGCAACCGCGGCGGAACGGAGCCCGGCAGAAATTGGGCGCTCCAAAGCACAGCCACCAGATTGACCAGAGCAGTCACGGAGAGGATGTGGGGCGCGGTGATGCCGGCAAGGGCCAGCCCGGCCGCGGCCAAGGCGCCGCCAACCATGAAAGCGGCGTTGAGCACATTGTTGGCGGCCACCATACGTGCCCGCCAGTCCGGCTCCGCGCGCTGTTGGATCAAGGTGTAGAGCGGCACCGAGTAGAAACCGCCGCAGGTTGAAAGCAGTGCGAGGTCGAACAGAATGCGCCAGCCGTCTGGCGACGCTACCACCGTGGACACAGACATAAGGCCATGCGCATCGCCGCAGGCCGCGGCGAAGTCCCAGGTGAAGAATGAGATGCCGAGTAATGCGACGGGCACGTGACCCGCTGACGCCTCGCCGCGCAGGATTCGCGCACACAACAGCGAGCCAACCCCGATACCGAATGAGAATACCGTCAGGAACAGGCTGACGACTTCACCGCCGGCGCCGAGCGTGACCTTTGCCACCACCGGAAACTCGGCGATCAGGGTGGCACCCAGGGTCCAGAACCAACTGATGCCAAGTATAGGTTGCCAGATGATCTGCTCACCTCGGGCCTGGCGGACTATGGCGGCCGTGGCACGCAGGATGTTCCAATCAACGCGCATCGGCCGGCCGCGCGGTGGCGCCGGCGGAATTGGCAGCGCGGCCAACAGGCCTACCGCCGCGATCGCCAAGCCCAGCGAGGCAATGGTCAGAGGTCCATGCGGCAGGAGTACCAGCCAGCCACCCGTCATCGTGCCAGCCAAAATGGCGACGAACGTCATAGCCTCGACCAGGCCGTTGCCGGCCAGCAGCTCTTCTGGGCGCAGATGATCAGGCAGGATGCCGTATTTGAGCGGACCGAAGAGACTTGCTTGCACACCCAGGCCGACGAGCACCAGCAACAGGATCGGCAGGCTGTCCATCAGGAAGCCGACGGCCGCGGCACCCATCAGCGCAAGCTCCGCCAGCTTCAGCGCCCGGATCAGCCGCGCCTTGTCGTGGCAGTCGGCGAGTTGTCCTGCACTCGCCGAAAGCAGCATGTAGGGAAAGATGAACAGGCCGGCAGCGAGTGCGACCAGTACCGGCCCGGCCGAACCCGCTCGGAACAACGCCAGCACCACGAGCGCGTTGCGAACCAGATTGTCGTTAAACGCGCCGCAGGCTTGGGTGGCGCAGAGCGGCCAGAAACGTCGCGTGCCGAGCAAGGCAAGCATAGTCCCGTCTCGGCGCACCGCGGGCGTCAATGAGAACGGCCCTGCTGGACCAACGCCCGGTTCACGACAGCTCGGCCAAGACCCATCGGCAAGGCGAAAATCTCGGTGACGTGCGTCTGCCTTTGCTCGGTGCCGGACAAGCGGCGCGCGAAGCACGCAGCCTCTTTTTGTTCGTGCGGAATATGCATCACGGGGCTCCCCGCTCAGGGTTCCGGGGCCTCCTCCGCTTCCAGGATGTCGTAAACCGCTCTGACCGCGCCGTGCGGCTCGTGCCCTGGCTCGTCCTCGAGCCCACCGCCACCGCGGAACCACTGCACCGCTTGTAGTACCTCGGCAGCGGACGCCTGGGTCCGCATGATGCTGCTTACCACGACATCATCGACATCCCCGATCATGCCGCGGATTTCCGCGGCGGTGGCCGGCTTCGAGGTTTCGTCCTGCATGTCAAAAAACTCCGCTGCGTTTTCGCGATCGGCGCCTGATACTCGTGACGGGTGCTGGCCATGCCGCAACCGGGCGCATATTCGCGCTGCTCACTCTGGCCTGTCGAATCATTCTGGCCTGTCGCTCCAACTGGTGTTCGGCGCATCGCGCCGGGTGCCGGTGGGACGACGGCCGGCCGACAATGACCGGAATAATCGCCAGACCCCCAGCCCGAATACCAAGCCGGCGCTTACCCTGTGGCGCGTTCAGCCAGAATCGCGCCATCCAATATGCGCCACATCGACGTTCGGCACCCCTCGCGAAGTCGACGGCAATTCAAGGGCAGCGATCGCCAAGCCTCGAGATGTCCCTCTCACTCGGCTCCCGAGCGAGCGCAACATAGTCACGAACTTTGTTGAAATGGATCACATCTCCACAGATCCTGCCATGATATGGATCAACCTTGTCGTGGCGATCATTTTCGGTCTGCCTCTGCCATGGAGTGGCATGGTCCCGCGGAGTCCCTGCCTCTCTCCTGGCATTACACCTCATGTCCGCGGACGACGCGCGGGGACAACTCCGCGGATAGCACAAGGTGCCGCGTGTCATCACCGATCAGGCTCTCTTCGGAGAATTGCGCCGGTTCACGGAAAGGTTTGGCGGCTTTGACCTGGATCAACCCCCAGTCAGCCCAGGGCGAATAAGGGCCTGACCGTGCGACGATCAACGCGAGACATCCTGGCGCGGCCGGTTGTGGAGCAGCGCCGATCGGGACGCGGCCATGACCGAGATTCGCCTGTTCTTGTGTGGTGACGTGATGCTCGGTCGGGGCATTGACCAGATCCTGCCGCATCCGGGCAAACCCATTCTGCACGAGGAACATGTCGATTCCGCCCTCACTTATGTGCGATTGGCCGAGCGGGCGCTCAACCAGCGCATTCCACACCGGGTCGCCCCGACTTACGTCTGGGGGCCGGCACTCGAGACGCTCGAAGCCGACAGACCAGCGGCGAGGATCATCAATAGCCCCAATGCGCGTCTGGCAACGCATAGGCGGCTTCCACGATCCCGGGCAGGCTGGCCACGTTGCAAATCTGTTCGGCGACCTTGTCGTCCATCGCGTCGATCAGCGCCGCGTCGGCAAAGATAACGGCGGGAACGCGCATCGGTCCGGTGGGATCGATCCGCCATTCGTTGGGTGCGGCCCGCCGCAGCCTGCTTTGGTCCAACTTTCCCTCCCGCTCAAACGTCGACGATGCATTCGGCGACCCAGGTGCCGTCGGGCGCCTGGTCGACCTTCAAACCGGTCATCGTGGCACCTTTCGGCTCCACGGCCGGCGCATGACGCGCGGGGTCGATCGTTTCGCCCCACGCGCGGCCCTCCAGATCGTGGTCCCGTAACGAGACCTCGAAACGGCTGAACACCATCCGCCGCACCGCCATCTCGAAAATCACCGCGTTTAACCAGTCGTAGAGCAGCAGCCGATCATTCGGTGCCGAACAATGGATCGGCACGGCCTCGGTGGGCGATACGCTGTCCGGCTCGGCGACCGCGGCGGCGAGCGCCGTGGCGGCCCGCGCGAAAGCATCGGCGCTTGTGGCTCCGGTACCACGCACCCCGATATCGGCTCCGTGGGGAAACTGTTCTGCCCGTCCGGCCGCCATCGCCGTGATCCTCGTCATGTCCCGGCCACTCGAAGCGACGGCATATGATCCGCATCCTGACAAGCTATACCTTGATTTGAATCAACGCCGCCTTCGCCATCAGCCACCAACGATCCGCCTCGGGAACCGGATGCGTGATGCCTCGCCTGACCTGTGTCTGGGTCATTGGGACGCCGTCTGCTTGATGCAGGTCAAGGCGCCCGCTCCGCATCCGGCGCATTCGCCATTCCTCTCGGGACCGCCCGACATGAGCGTCCATATCGAGGCCTTCCCGGGCGACGGCTCGTATGGGATTCCATGTCATGGAACATGATCGACAGATCCTTGAGTTGGTTCGCGGGGCGTTGCACAGTGAGCCGAGAATCCATGCCGTTGGTGGACCAATCCAGCTTGCCTTCGTCAACGGAGACCTGACGATGGAAGGCGAGGTCGATCACATCGCCGGCAAGAAGCTGGCGTTGGAAGCGGTTGCCCGTGTGCCTGGCGTGAGCATCATCGTGGATCGCCTGCATGTCTGCCCCGCGTCCCCAATGCGAGATGGCGAAATTCGGGACAAAGTGCGTGACGCGTTGCTGGAGGAGGTCGCGCTCGCCTCGTCCGCCGTCCGCGTTTGGGTAAAGGGGGAGCCGGAGATCGCGCGGGAGCCACCGGATGCGACCGGCACCATTGATGTGAAGGTCGAGAACGGCGTCGTGACGTTGGACGGCGACGTCGCCGGGCATGGACAGAAGCGGATCGCCGGCGTGCTGGCCTGGTGGGTGCCGGGGAGCCGTGACGTGATCAACGGGATCGGTGTCACGCCGCCGGAGCAGGACAGCGAAGCCGGCATCACCGATGCCGTGCTTCAGGTGCTGGAAATGGATCCGTTCATCAACACGGAAAGTATCCAGGTATACACGCGGCGAGCGGTCGTCACGCTGGACGGCACTGTCCCCAGGGAGGTGGAACGAAAGCTCGCCGAGGATGATGCGTGGTACGTCTTCGGTGTCGACAAGGTGGTCAACCGGCTGGCTATTCGGGTGTGATGTCGCGCAGCGCGGGGAGGACATGACCGATCCGATGATGCGTATCTACGCTGCCCCGGCGCGACGGGAGGCGGCAGCACTGTCGAGACCGCCTGCTGCTGGAGGTCGAGATGCAGCGAGGCCGGGCGTAATCGGGGCCCTATGGCTGCCAAGCTGCCGTCAGTAAGGTCCTGGCTCCACCGGACCCGCCTGACCTGTAACCGACCATCGAAGAAAGCAGAACTCATGGCAGAACCGTCGCAAGCGAGCTGGCGTCAGGTCCCGCGCAGCGTCGTCGTCCTCGGCCTCGTGTCGCTTTTCATGGATGTCTCCTCGGAACTGGTGCACAGCCTGCTGCCGGCCTTCTTGGTAGTCACGCTTGGTGCCAGCACCGTCATGGTCGGCATTATCGAGGGGATCGCCGAAGCGACCGCTGCGATTGCCAAGGTGTTCTCAGGGACCATCTCCGACCGGATCGGGAAACGGAAGTTGCTCGTGGGTCTTGGCTATGGATTAGCGGCCGTCATCAAACCGATATTTCCTTTGGCGGGATCTGTTGGCGCGGTTCTCGCGGCGCGGTTCGTTGACCGGATCGGCAAAGGCATTCGAGACGCGCCCCGTGATGCGTTGGTAGCTGACATCACTCCGCCGGAAATCCGTGGCGCGGCGTTCGGCATGCGACAAGCACTCGATACGGTTGGTGCCTTCGCTGGACCGCTGTTGGCGATAGCCCTGATGGCGATTTATGCCAATGACTTTCGCGCGGTGTTCTGGTGGGCGGTCGTGCCGGCCGCGATCGCTGTTGCGCTGCTGGTGCTTGGCGTTCAGGAACCGGCTGGAATCAGGCCCAGCGGTCAGAAAAACTGGCCGATCCGCCGCGCGGACCTCGCACGCATGACCGACGCTTATTGGTGGGTGGTCGTCATCGGCATTGTGTTCACGATGGCACGGTTCAGCGAGGCGTTTCTGCTCCTCAAGGGGCAACAAGTCGGGCTCCCCCTCGCGCTGTTGCCGCTTGTGATGGTCCTGATGAACCTCGTCTACGCCGTTCTCGCGACCCCGGCGGGGGTGCTGTCCGACCGGATTGGCCGTCACCGGGTTCTCATCGCGGGCCTTCTGATTCTGGTGGCGGCGGATCTCGTGCTGGGGTTCGTGCCCGGCTTCACGGGACTTTTTGTCGGTGTGACGCTATGGGGCGCCTATATGGGGCTTTCGCAGGGCCTGCTGTCGGCACTTGTCGCCGACACCGCACCCGATGACCTGCGCGGCACCGCGTTCGGCATATTTAATCTGGTTACTGGTATCGCGCTGCTGGCCGCCAGCACCCTTGCAGGTGTCCTGTGGCAGCGTTATGGCTCAAGCGTCACCTTTGCAGCGGGGGCTGCGTTCGCAGGGGCCGCTGTAGTCGCGCTGATCGTCAGGAAAAAGCTGAGCATTGTGCGTGATTCCTGAATACACACAGTTGCCGCTTTAAGGCCTACGAGGCCCCCACACACGACCGTCAATCGGCGCGAGGGGTGGTTCACCACGGCCAGACCGTCGCGGCGCAGGTGGCGACGCTGACCGCCGCCGGAGCGGCGAAGGTGTTTCGCGAGGTGGCGAGCGGGGCGAAGACCGACCGCGCCCAGCTTCGCCGTGCGCTCGAACAGCTTGAGGCCGGAGACGTGTTGCTGGTGACGCGGCTCGACCGCTTGGCGCGTTCGACCTTCGACCTATTCGCCATCGTCAAGCAGATCGTGGACGCGGGCGGACAGTTCCGCTCGCTGGCCGAGCCGTGGGCCGACACATCGACCAGCACGGGCTGCCTGATGATCGCAGTGCTTGGCGGGTTGGCCGACGTGGAACGCGACCTGATCACCACCCGAACGGCGGAAGGACGGAGCCGCGCCAAGACGCGTGGGCAGCACATGGGCCGACCGCCGAAACTGACGCAGCAGCAGGAGGAGGCTCGCAAGCGCCGCGCCGAGGGCGCTACGCTCAAGGAGTTGGCCGACAGCTACAACGTGGGCAGGGCGACGATTTCGAGGTTAGATCAACAGCACAGCCGCAAAAAGCTGTCCGAAGGAGAAGAAGCTATGCGACTGGCTGCGACCGTCTTCTTGACGATCATCCTCACGGCAAACACAGTCTGGTGTCAATCCGTTTCCAACCCTACGCTTCGCAAATGGCCAATTTCGGGCGATTGGTATGTCATTTTGGTGCGCGCTCACTCCCTAGCAGACCGGCCCGCATGTCTCATGATGACGGGTTACAAATCGCTGGATACACCCGATTATCGAATCTGGGGCGTGCATGTCAGCAGCAATGACTTGGCTATTATCGCAAACTCAAAACACCAATTGGGCGTTGCTGGGCCAGAGATCGAGGTGAGCGTTGATAATTATGTAGTCGGTCGTTTTCCAGTTACGGACAGGCCATCGGGAGGCGGCGATGTGGTGACAGCTGTGGCCCCCGTTATGGATGTCTCGTCCCGAACGCGGTTTCTTAGCCTCATCCACGCGGGAAGCATCATCCGTACTATGAATGGACAGGCGACCTTTGAAGCAACTCTCGACCAATCGGCGGCGGTTACTTTGAAAAATGTAGACAAGAAGAGGCGCTTTTATCCCGCTAATTTTTCCGGAAAATTTCCATGCAGCGGTTTATGCGGCGGCAGAATTCGTGCTTATACGTAAACATACTGCAAAGCATGGCCGTTTTTTCATCTAGCTTTTGGCGCAAACGATCACATGTTTCCTCGATGTGATTATAAAATATTTGTAATTCTTCGTCCGATTTGAGTTTCAGATACACTTCACCCGATATGGCACCGGTTGAACCGCGTACCATAAGGTCAACAAATCTGGACAAATTTTGGAAGTGCAAGCGTGTTTGTGATTCTGCGAGCCACATTTTTTCTCGAAAAGTTGCCACCATCTGAAGGTAGGACGGGATTGTTTTAGTACGAAAATCTGTGATTTGTCTTTCTTTGAATTGTGAGTCCTCGTCGCCGCTCCATCTACCATCGGTAGTTACGATTTCCTTATCCAGACTATCCCGAGCTTGAATCTCGTTCCGCATACTCACCAGAGGCCCGTAGAATTCAGAAAGCTGGCGTGTGATGAAATCCACATGTCGTTTTTCACGTTCACGCCGATCGCTCAGCGAGCCGCCCAGCCACACTCCGCCCAGCCCAGCGAGCGCCGAGACAATGGGATTCAAGATGCTCGCGGCGTCCATCTGCAACCTCGGCAACCCGCTGGTAGAAAAGGCTGGCCGTATTGCCACGGCTGGCCGCATTTCCTTGACGGTCATCGCCGTCCCCGGCTGCACCGTGCGCAGAGCTTAGCTCCACTCCGCCGAGTCGCAAGCTGAAAATTTCTTTGTTCGAAAATCCCACGGAGAGTGCGAGAGGTGTGAAACCTCTCGCACGGTACGCAGCGCTGTCACGTTAGGCAAGGGTTTCAACTCACTGTCACCAAACGGAACGTGTCAACGACTTTGAGACACCCGGGTTCGGAATTTAAGCTTCG
>CAINEA010000927.1 GCA_903847525.1 uncultured Acetobacteraceae bacterium
GCGAGTCGCTGTCGGTCGCCCGGCGTTTGGGCAAGACGGAGCAGGTGGAGCGTGCCGAAGGCCGGGATCTTGGGCTTCGGGTGTTCATAGGCAAGCGTTCGGCCATCGTGTCGTCCAGTGCTGTGGATCCGGCAGGTTTCGCGACGCTGGCCGAGCGGGCCGTGGCGATGGCAAAAGTGGTGCCCGAGGACCCGTATTCCGGGCTGGCCGATACCTGGGCGGTGCCCGAGATCGTGTCACTTGACCTTGAGGACAGCGCCGCACCGGATGCCGAGGCGCTGATCGCGCGGGCTGCGGCGGCCGAGGATGCGGCGCGGGCGGTGCCCGGGATTACCAATTCCGAAGGCGCCGAAGCGGGCTACGGGCGCAGCATCGGCGTGCTGGTGACGTCCGCCGGGTTCATCGGCCAGTCGGTGCGCACCAGCCATTCCATCTCGGCCTCGGCGCTGGCCGGGACCGGCACGGGGATGCAGCGCGACTATGATTACTCCGGCGCGGTGCACATGGCGGACCTGGATGACGCCGTATCGATTGGGCGTTCCGCTGGGGAAAAGGCGGTGCGCCGGCTCAACCCGGTACGGATGAAGACCGGGAGCTATCCGGTGATCTATGACCCGCGGGTGTCTGGCGGCCTGCTTGGGCACTTGGCCGGGGCGATTAACGGGTCCGGTGTGGCGCGCGGCACCAGCTTCCTGAAGGACAAGATGGGCGAGCGGATCTTCGCTGCGGGAATCGACGTGCATGACGACCCGCGCCGCGTCCGCGGCCTGCGTTCGCGCATCTTCGATGGCGAGGGCACGCCGACCCGCGCGCGCAAGTTCATCGATGACGGCGTGCTGACCAGCTGGTTCCTCGACACAAGGTCCGCGCGCCAGCTTGGCCTGGTCTCCACTGGCCATGCCGCGCGCGGCACTTCCTCGCCGCCCTCGCCTTCGCCGAGTAATCTGTACCTCGCGCCGGGGAAGATGACGCCGGAAGAGTTGATGGTGGATATCAAGAAAGGCATTTACATCACTGAATTGATTGGCATGGGTGTGAACGGCGTGACCGGCGATTACAGCCGGGGGGCGGCCGGTTTCATGATCCGTGACGGCCAGCGGGCCGAGCCGGTGGCGGAGATCACGGTGGCCGGCAATTTGCTGGCGATGTTCGGCTCCATGACTCCGGCCAACGACCTACGTTTCCGCCGGGGCACCGACGCGCCGAGCGTGCGTGTCGAAGGTTTAACAATCGCCGGCGCTTGATTTCCGGTTATAAGCATCGAGATAACGGAGGCTTCCAAGCCGGCTCTGGTATAATAAGAACGATTTCCTATATACTGGGCCTAACCAATAAGGAATATTCATGCGCCGCTTCTCCCGGCTGCTTCCCGCCCTGGCTATGCTGGCCCTGGTGTTGACCCCGACCCTGGCGGATGCGCGCCTCGGCGGTAGCAGTTCCATGGGCAGCCGGGGCGCACGGACCTATTCGGCACCGACCCCAACCAATACGGCGCCCAGCACGGCCCAGCCGATGCAACGCAGCATGACCGCACCGTCTGCCCCTGGTGCCGCTAATCCTGGGATGGGCGCTCAGGCCCGGCCGCGTTCGGGCTTCATGTCCGGCCTGATGGGCGGCCTGATCGGCGCCGGTATCGCCGGCATGCTGTTCGGCGGCGGCATGTTCGGCGGCATGAGCGGCTTTGGCGGGTTTCTAGGTTTCCTGCTGCAGGTCTTCCTGGTCGTGATGGTGGTCCGCTTGCTGTACCGCTGGTTCAGCAATCGGCAGGCGGCTACGGCCGGCGGCCCGTCGATGTTCGCACCGACCGGCAACATGGGCAACGCACCGATGCGCGGGCCCCTGGGCGGTGTGTCGGGCGGTGTGACGGGCGGTGGCATGCCATCGGGCGGCGGACCGGCCGCTCCGCCGGTCAATGTAGCGCCGGCCGATTATCAGGCCTTCGAGCAGATACTGAAGAATTTGCAGGCCGCCTGGACCGCGCATGATCTGAACGCGATCCGGACAATGAGCACACCGGAGATGCTCAGCTACTTCGCCGAGCAACTGGCCGATCAGGCCAGTCGAGGCGTGCGCAACAGCGTCACGGACGTCAGCCTGCAGCAGGGCGACCTTTCCGAAGCCTGGGCCGAGCAGGGCCGCGACTACGCCACCGTGGCGATGAAATTCTCGATGATCGACGTGACCACCGATGCCGCCGGCCGCGTGGTCGATGGCAGTTCGAGCGAGCACATCACCGCGACCGAGCTTTGGACGTTCGTCCGCAGCCAGGGCGGCAACTGGATACTGAGCGCGATCCAGCAAATGCGCTGAAGACCGGGCTGACGGCGGCGCATGCCGCCGCCGTCGTTTCGCCGTTCAGGCCTTACGCCGCCGGATCATCGCCAACCCGCCGAGCGCCGTTCCCAGCAACGCCAGGGAGGCAGGCTCCGGCACGAACTGGTACGTTTCGACGAAGCCGTTGAAGTTGGTAATTGAACCGGTCGGTCCGCCTGGCGTGAAGGTCAGAAGCGAGGCGGGGTTTGACGCGAAGACCCTCACCAACCCTGATCCACCCTGAGAAAATCCAGATGCACCGGGAACAAAGGTATCCACCTGATCGCCGATAAGGATTCCCGCCGCCAGGTCGAGAAACAACCCCCCCTTCACCAGCGAACCGGCCGCAAGAACGATATCATCCGCCTCGCCGGTCGATTCGGTGTTTGTGAACCTGAAATCGGTAGGGGTCGATATTACCGCGCCGTTGTGGTTTCCGGGATCCGCTTTCAACGTCCAGTCGACAGACGTGAAGGTAAGGATATGTGGCGGCGGGCCACCGATGCCATGATCGACGGCCTCGAAATAGAGCCCATAAGTGCTGCCGAGCCCAGTCGGCGTGAAGGCGGCACCGCCGTTCAGACTGAACCCGGTGATTAACTCAAGGCGGTTGGAGGTAATGCCGTCGTCCCGCACATAGCCTTCGACGTTGATCGTATCGGCGGTGAAGGCGCTCCCGGGCAGTCCGACGGCTGACGGGTCCCAGGTGAAGGGTACCCCGCCAGCCGACGCCGTGGCATGCCAGCAGGAAACGAAAGCAACGCTCAGCAGGGTTTTTCGGATGGTACTCGCGCGCATGTCTGTGCTCCTTGGTGGCGCACGGTCATTCGTGGCCATTGCCCGTGACGATGCGGTCGGCCGGGCAAATCCGCGACGAGGTTGGTGTTAAGCCTTCCTAAATGTTCCGAAACGGTCCAAAATGCGGTGGTATTCAAACGCCTCTTGGTGCCCCAACATCCAGGCTGGCGGCCGATCTGCCGAATATGGAGGAGCCGGCTGTCCATGAACGGCGATACGCTCCCGCGCGACACCTCCTTCCGGATGGGGAATTTTCGCCTCGACCGGGCGGGCGGATTGAGCCGACAGGCCCCTTCCGGGCGATGGGAACCGGTAGGCATAGGATCGCGGGCGGTCGACCTGCTGCTTGCACTGGCTGAACGGCCCGGCGAACTGGTGACGAAACAGGCGCTCATGCAGGCCGCCTGGCCAGGGGTGGCCGTCGAGGACTCCAACCTCACCGTGCAGATATCGGCCTTGCGCCGTGTTCTGGATGAAGGCCGTCCGGGCGGAAGCTGTATCCAGACGATCGTCGGGCGCGGCTATCGCTTTCTGCCGGAGGCGACAACCGAGGCTGAACTGGCAGCCGAACCTCCCGTTGCGGAAGCGCCAGCCCAACCCATGGTCATTCTTCCGGCGGTGCCACCCCCTGCCCGGCGCAGGTGGCCATGGTTCTGGTTGGCCGGGCTGGGAGGGGCCGCAGTCACAGCGCTGCTGGTCGTGATCGCATCCTATGGCGGCCTGCGTTCCGCCAAACCGTTGCCCCTGCGCATGTCGCTGGTCGTTTTGCCGTTTCAGAACCTCGGCGGTGAGGCCGCGGATGACTACCTGGCCGACGCTATCGGCGACGAACTGACAACCGACCTGTCGCGCCTGCCGGGCGCCTTCGTCATCGCCCGGGAATCTGCCCTGTCCTACAAGGGCAAGCACACCGATATCCGCCAGGTCGGGCAGGACCTTCAGGTCCGCTACGCGGTCGAGGGCAGCGTACGCCGGCTGGGCGATGTGCTGCGGGTGAACGCACAGCTGGTCTCGGCGGAGACCGGCGCCCAGATCTGGGCCGAGCGGTTCGATGAGCCGATCCGGGACCTCGCCGCCGGCCAGGACGCCATCGTCCGGCGGATCGCCCCGAGCCTGGGGTATGCCGTCACCGACGTCGAAAGTGCCCGCAGCCTTCGGGATCGCCCGACCAACCCCGACGCGTTCGATCTCATTCTGCGCGCCCGCGCCATCCGCAATGACGTCGAAACCTCGCCGCGCCTGGACCGCGTGGAGGCCGTGTTCGAGCAGGCGCTGCAACTCGACCCGTCATCGATCGACGCGATCACCGGCCTATATGGCGTTTTCTATGCGCGCCGGATCGATCTCGGCTATTGGCCCAGCGGCGACATGCAGGCACGCGCCAATCAGCTATTGGCGCAGGCACAGGCGCTGGCGCCATCCAACCCCCTCGTTCTGATTGCCATGATGCGGCGGCTGATCATCGAAGGGCGCTGGTCGGATCTGCTGGCTGCCTCCCAAAGGCTCATCGATGCGGACCCCAACCAGCCCTACGCCTACGCCAATCTGGCGCGCGCCAAGATGTTCACTGGCAAGGTCGAGGAGGCGATCCCCCTGCTGGAGAAGACGATCCGGCTCAACCCGCGTGAAGTGAATCCTCAGACCACGTATAATCGATTGGGCAACGCCTATCTTTTGAGCGGTAAATACGAGGAGGCCATTCTCTGGCAGCGCCGGGCACTGGCGGCCAATCCGGACGCGCCCCCATTGCAACTCAACGACCGGCTGCAGCAGATCGCCGCCGCGCATGCGCTGAGCGGACAAATTGAGGAGGCCCGCTCGACTCTCGCGGAGGCCAATCGCGTCTGGCCCTATTCCACGTTGCGAGCCGCCTGGGGCGGGGGCCGCCCAAACCCGGTCTATGCGGCGCAAATCCGGCGATATGTGGACGGGCTGCGCCTGGCCGGTCTGCGCGACCATGCGGAGGAAGCCGCCGATTTCGGTGTGCCGCCGGACGGTGCCTTGCGTGCCAGCTTTTACGGTTTGACGCCGGCCCGTGCGCCCGGCGTCAC
>CAINEA010000928.1 GCA_903847525.1 uncultured Acetobacteraceae bacterium
GCTATGCTCTACGACCTCATGCCGAACATGCCCGATCAGCAACTGGCCCCGCTCGTCGAGCGCTTCGCCGCAATGCTCGCCGAGCAACCGGTCTTCCACAATACTTTCGCGGCTATCTGAGAATGAGGGGAGTCTTGAGAGTAGCGCTCTCATCGTCGTTCCCGTCGGTTTCCGTCCCTCGCGCATATCACCGTTTCCTCGACCAACCGAAATTTTAGCATAGGATGCTTTCGGTCACTTGGCCTAGACTTGGAACGTCTTCACATGCGTTGGTCGAGCGGCTCAGGCCGCAAGGCAACACCGTTCCGCATAGCCACCGGCCAGGTGAAGGTATAGCCGCGCGCCGGGTCCGACTGGACTTTCAACTCAGACGGTGTGGCCAGAGTTGTGTAGCGTGCCGGTTCACGGGGACGGGTTCACAAGCCGGTCCGAGCCGCCTAACCTCTGCAATCACTGATTCTAGTGAAACCAGAGGGGAACCCATGTCCAAGCCCATGCTCGAAGGTAAGGTCGCTGTCGTCACCGGCGCCGGCGGCGGAATCGGCCGCGAGATCGCCATCATGATGGCGGCGGCCGGCGCCAAGGTCATCATCAACGATGTCGGCGCATCCCTGACCGGCGAAGGTGGCTCGGCCACCCCCGCCCAGCAGACCAAGGCGCTGATCGAGCAGAAGGGCGGCGCGGCTGAGATTAACACCGACAGCGTGGCAAGCTGGGGTTCGGCGGAGAAGATCATCCAGTCTGCACTCGACTATTACGGGCGCATCGACATCGTGATGAACAATGCCGGCATCCTGCGCGACGTGATCTTCCACCGCATGACCGAAGATGACTGGAACTCCGTCATCGCCGTTCACCTGAACGGCTCGTTCTACACCTCCCGCGCCGCGGCGACGCATTTCCGCAAGCAGGAAAGCGGGGCGATGATCCATATCACCTCCACTTCCGGCTTGATCGGCAATTTCGGCCAGGCGAACTACTCCGCCGCCAAGCTCGGCATCACCGCGCTGTCCAAGTCGATCGCGCTGGATATGCAGCGCTACAATGTCCGTTCCAACTGCATCGCGCCGTTCGCCTGGAGCCGCATGACCAGTTCCATTCCGGCCTCCACCCCCGAGCAGCAGGCGCGGCTGGAGAAGATCAAGGTGATGACCCCAGACAAGAACGCGCCGCTGGCGGTATTCCTGGGTTCCGACCAGGCCAAGGATGTGACCGGACAGGTGTTCGGCACCCGCAACAACGAGCTGTTCCTGTTCAGCTCGCCCAAGCCCATCCGCAGCGTGCACCACGATGGCGGCTGGACTCCCGAGGAAATTGCCGAGATCGCCCTGCCGGCGCTGAAGCCGTCGTTCATGCCGCTCGACCGTTCGGGCGACGTGTTCAGTTGGGATCCTGTCTAACGCCAACCGGGCCGGGGAGCACCGCATGACCACCTTGATGGACTCCCTGGCCTCGCTTGCCGATCTCATCGGGCCCGCCAACGTGCTGTCGGCGCCCGATGATATCGCCCCCTATGCCGTGGACTGGCGCGGGGCCTATCGCGGAACGCCCGACGCCGTGCTGCGCCCAAGCACGACGCGGGAAGTTTCCGAACTGGTCCGCTACTGCGCGACCATCGGCCTGGCAATCGTCCCGGCCGGCGGACGCACCGGACTGAGCGGTGGGGCGGTTCCGGCCGCCAACGGGCCGCGATCTGTGGTGTTGTCGCTGGAGCGGCTGAGCCGCATCCGAGAACTCGATGCGCGCGATTTCTCCCTGGTGGCCGAGGCCGGATGCGTGGTGCAGAACGTGCAGCAGGCGGCGGCCGATGCCGGGCGGCTGTTTCCGATCCAGTGGGGCGCGCAGGGCACCGCGCAGATCGGCGGCATGTTGTCCACCAATGCCGGCGGCATCCGCACCCTGCGCTGGGGCAATGCGCGCGAACTGGTGCTCGGCCTGGAGGTCGTGCTGCCGGATGGCCGCGTGCTCGACGATCTGCGCCGGGTCCGCAAGGACAATAGCGGCTATGCGCTGCGCCATCTGTTCATCGGCGGCGAAGGCACGCTCGGCATCATCACCGCCGCCGCGCTGCGGCTGCAGCCGGCGCTGAAGCGGGTGGAGACGGCCTTTGTCGCGGTGCCGAGCCCCGACGCGGCACTGTCTCTGCTATCTCGCATGATGGAGAGCGGCGCCGACGTGATCGCCTTCGAACTGTGTGGCCGTTACAGCATGGAGATGGTCGCCCGTCACGGCGTCGGCCTGCGCATCCCGTTGCCGCTGGAAAGCCCCTGGTTCGTGATGGTGGAACTGGCCGCGGCGCATAAGAGCGTGCCCCTGCGCGAGATTCTGGAAGACACGCTGGCCGAGGCGATGGAGGCCGGCGAGGTAACCGATGCCGCCATTGCCGAGAGCGAGGCGCAGCGCCTGGCGATCTGGAAGATCCGCGAGGATTCCCCCGAATGCTCGCGCAAGGACAGCCCGGCCGTCAGCACCGACACCGCCGTGCCGGTATCGGCGGTGCCGGAATTCCTGCGCGTCGCCGAGCGGGAATTGAAGGCCCGCTGGCCGGAAGGCCGTATGGCCGCGATCGGCCACGCCGGTGACGGCAACATCCATGTGTCCCTGCACGCCCCCGCCGGCATGACCGACCGCCCAACCTGGGTCGCGCGGGCCGGAGAAGCGGAGCCGCTGGTGAATGCCATCGCCGTTTCGCTCGGCGGCAGTTTCTCCGCCGAGCATGGCATCGGCCAGTCCAAGCGGCACGCGATGGCGACCCACAAGAACCCGGTGGCGATGGATATCATGCGCGTGGTGAAGGGTGCGATCGACCCCACGAACCGGATGAACCCGGGTAAAGTTCTGCCGTAATTTTTCTGCGTGCACGCAAGGTCATGGCTGCTTCAGCCGCCCGGGATCGCACCGCGATCCCGGGAAGTAGCGCCGGCTAGTTTATCCGCACCGGCAATGATTTGATGCCGTGCAGAAGGTTCGAGTGCTGGTACACCGGCTTGTCCACGGCCTCGATCCGCAGATCGCGGCATACGATCTCCTGCCAGAGAATCCTCAGCTGCAATTCGGCGAGCCGATTGCCCAGGCAGCGATGGATGCCGAAACCGAAGGAGATATGCTCGCGTGGTCGAGCCCGGTCCACGACGAAGTCATTGGGCCGCTCGATCACCTCGTCGTCGCGATTGCCTGAGATATACCAGACCGCGACCTTGTCGCCCGCGCGGATTTTCCGGCCGCGCAGTTCGAAATCGGCGACCGCGGTGCGGCGCATGTGCAATACGGGCGTGTGCCAGCGCACGACCTCGGAGACCATGCTCTCGATCAGGGCTGGGTTTTCGCGCACCTTGCGGTACTGGTCGGGAAAGCGGTTGATCGCCCATACGCCGCCCGACATGGAGTTGCGCGTGGTGTCGTTGCCGCCGTTGATCAGCAACGCCATCTGCCCCATGAACTCAAGGTCCGGCAGGTTCCGGAAAGACTCCCCATGCGCGAGCATGGAAACCAGGTCTGGCCGCGGCGGCAGTTTGGCCCGCTCGTCGAACAGGGCCTTCAGTTCGTGCACCATCTTGTACAGCTCGGTGTAGCGCTCGTCTTCGGAATGAACCGGTGCATCCGGGGAGTCGACGTGGCAGGTGTGCACGTCTGACCAATAGATCAGCTTGTGCCGCTCGTTCAGCGGATAGTCGAACAGGGTCGCGAGCATCATCGAGGTAAGATTGATCGATACCGCCGGCACCCAATCGAACACCTCGCCGCGCGGCAGAGCGTCGAGAACAGCGACGGTCCGTTCGCGGATCAGCGACTCCAGCTTGGCCAGGTTTGCCGGCGTGAAGGCCGGGCTGACGACCTTGCGCTGCTCGTCGTGCTTCGGCGGATCGGTTCGGATGAAACTGATCCGTTCGCGCCCCTTCGGGTGCTCATCGAGCGTGATGCCGCCGCCGTGTTCCCAGCTGGAGGAGAACACCTGGTGGTTCACCTCCACCTTGATGATGTCCTTGTACTTGGTCACGGACCAATAGGGGCCATAGTGACTGTCGGCGGTGTAGTGCACCGGGTCTTCCTGGCGGAGCCGTTCGAAGAAGCGGTAATGCGCATCTTCGTGATAGATGCGCGGATTGCTGACGTCGATCTGGTCCAGCGGAATGGCATAGGGGTCGGGAAGTGCGTCGACAGCGAACGGTGCGTTCATTCTTGTTGTTTCCTTGTCTCTACCCTCAGGCACTCGTGATCGGCCGTTCGTGACCGATGCGGAAGGAGCCGGGGTCGATTTTCAATGCGGTGAGCGATATCACAGCGCCTTGCCCGCTTCAGCCTAAGCTGAAACTTTGGCCATGGACAAGGACTCGCTGCCACAGCGATGGGAAACCGGAGGAAGGAAGAAGGCCAGGGGGCGGAACCCCTGACCTTTTTCGTTCAGGCGACAACGTTCCGCGGCACGTCGCGGAATGGCTTGATGGTATCGACGCTGGGTTCCCGTGGCATTTTCAGCACGCGTTCGGCGATGATGTTGCGCTGGATCTCGTCGGTGCCGCCGGCGATGGAGGTGGCGGGCACCGAGACGAAGATTTCCGCGATCACGCCGCCCATCGGGCTGTCCTCGCCGGTCAGCATCGCGTTGGCGCCGGACATTTGCGTGTGCAGCCGTGCGGCGGCGCGGGCGATGTAGCTGGAGACAAGCTTGCCGAGCGAGCCTTCGGGTCCCTGGGGCCGCCCCTGCTCCTGGGCGGTGCGGGCGCGCCGGGCAGTCCACTCCGCCGATTTGGACATGACCAGAAGCTTGGCGATTTCCTGGCGCATCACCGGATCGTCGATCGCGCCGGTTTCACGGGCGCGCGGCAGGATCAGGTCCACCCGGCCGGCACGCTGCGGATACCATTTGTATGGCTCCATCGTGGTGGCGATTTCGGCCCGTTCCTCGTCGTAGGCACGGCCCGGCCGGTCCGATCCCATCGCCCAGCTGCGCAGCGAGTCAGCACCACGGCGTTCGTGCATCAGGGTGGTGGTGGTTACCGCCCAGCCATCGCCGACATCGGCAACAAGGAATTCCGGCTGCACCAGCGCGTCGGTCAGGAACACCTGGTTGAACGAGGCATGGCCGTTCATCTGCCGCAACGGCTGCACGGTCACGCCGGGCTGGTGCATATCGATGATGAAATAAGACAGGCCCTTGTGCTTGGCCTTGTCCCAGTCGGTGCGGGCCAGCAACAGGCCCCAATGCGCGTGGTGGGCGCTGGTGGTCCAGACCTTCTGGCCATTGACGACCCATTGATTGCCGCGCAGTTCGGCGCGGGTGACCGCGCCGGCGACATCCGATCCGCTGCCGGGTTCGCTGAACAGCTGGCACCAGGTATCCTCGCCGGTCAGGCTGCGGCGCAGGAATTTCTCCTTCTGCAGGTCGGTGCCATGCGCCAGGATCGTTGCAGCGGCAAGCGTGCGGATGCCGGCCTTGGCGACGCCGATAGCGCCGATGCGCTGGAATTCCTCATCCACCACCGGGATCAGGCCGGCCGAAAGTTCACGGCCGTACCAGGCCTTCGGCCAGTGCGGCACGCCCCAGCCGGAATCGACCAGCTTGTTGCGCCATTCGACCAGCCCGAGTTCCGGGTTCCAGTTCGCTTCCAGCCAGGCGCGGACTTCGGCGCGCACGGAGGCTTCGGTGTTCTCGCTCATATCGGCTTCCCCTCAGGCGGCCCAGTTGCGCATCATCAATTCGCGGTGGTGGCTGGCGTCGCCGAACAGCACCTCCGAGCTCTTGGCGCGCTTGAACCAGAGATGCGTGTCGTTGTCCCAGGTGAAACCAATGCCGCCATGGATCTGGATCGCGTGGATGGCGGTCTGCATATAAGTGTCGCTGGCGCAGGCTTTCGCCAAGGACGCTGTTGCCGCGACATCGGCGTCACCGTCGTCGAGCGCAGCGGCTGCGTAGTAGGCAGCGGATTTGGCAAGCTCAACTTCCAGCAGCATGTCGGCCTGCTTGTGCTTCATCGACTGGAAGGAGGCGATCGGACGCCCGAACTGCATGCGCATCATGGCATAGGCCAGGGCGTCCTCGCGCAGCCGCTCGGCACCGCCAACCATTTCGTTGGCAAGGCAGACCGCGGCTTCGGTCATGGTCCGGTTGAACGGTGCGGCTGCGGCATCCGCTTCTCCGAGCAGGCTGGCCTCGACGTCCTGGAACTCCAAACGGGCGAGTTTGCGCGTAGGGTCCATGACCTTCAGCGCGCGGCGCGAGAGGCCGGCTGCGTGGCCAGCGACGGTGAAGAAGGACAGGCCCGCTTCGCCGGTGGTCCCTGGCGCGCGGGCCAGCACGACGATCAGATCGGCGGTGTGGCCATCGAGCACAAAGCTCTTGTGGCCGTTGAGTCGGTAGCTGGCACCCGAGGGCGTTGCCGTCAGCGTCGTCGCCGCGGCTTCCCAACTGCCGCTGGCCTCCGTGGACGCGAGCGTAGCGATCGTGTCGCCGGAGGCGATGCCGGGTAGCAACGCCTGCTTCTGCCCCTCGGTGCCGGCATTCAGGATGGCGCCGGCAGCGAGCACGGTGGTGGCGAAATAGGGGGCGCAGAGCAGCGAACGGCCCATCTCTTCCAGCACGATGCAGTGCTCACCGAAGCCGAAGCCGTGTCCGCCATAGGCTTCGGGGATTCGCACCGCAGTCAGGCCGAGTTCGGCGTTCAGGGCGCGCCATCCGGCGCCCTCCCAGCCGACATCGGTCTCCATCAGCCGGCGCACCTCCTTGGTCGGCGCGCGATCCGTGAGAAACCGGCGCAGATTGGACCGGAATTCTTCCTGCTCGCCTGAGAAACTGAACTTCATGGATTGTCCTCCCTTGGCGCCATTCTAGGCCGTGTGGACGGATTTAACCAGCATTAGCCCGCACGCAAAACTGATGATTGCTGAATAGCTGATGTCGGTTTTCTCGCAGCGGAGGGCCACGCGTTTGAAGCGTTTGA
>CAINEA010000929.1 GCA_903847525.1 uncultured Acetobacteraceae bacterium
ACGCGCCGTTTATGCGCGGGTTTTCACCGCCGCTAACATCCGCAGCCGCCAGCAGCACAGCGTCGGCAAAGTGGGTGTATTTCGAGGTCACCGATCCATTCCGGTGTCCCAGCAGCATGGATATGGTTAGCTCGCTATACCCAAGGTCCGCAGCCAACGAGGCATGAGAATGTCTGAGGGTGTGTGGTGTAATGTCTGCTGGCATCCCGAGCCGCAACCAAACCTTGCGGAACGCAATCTTGCCGGATCGTCCCGGAAAGACGAGCCCGTCCACACCCCCTAATGACCGCACCACGTCGCAAGCAGCCTCCGACAGCGGACGCACGGAGCGCCCGGTCTTGCTGTCCGGCAATGTGCAAATTCGCCTTTCCAAATCGACATTAGCCCACTCCAGCCCTACGACCTCCCCGCTGCGAAAGCCGGTCAACGCGAGGAACCGCACAGCCGCCAGTTGTGCCGGCAACATCGTGCCCGAGAGGCGCGTCAGAGCGGAGCCAAGGTCGGCATATTCCGTGTCCGATAATCTGCGCTCACGATGACCGCCAGCGGGCCGTATGACCCCGCGAACAGGGTTATCGAGGCGCAGCCGACGCTTGACCGAGTAGGTCATGACAGCCCCGAACAATCCCACCACCCGCCTCGCAGCGCCGCTGCCCCCCGTGATCGACGTATGCTTGAGCTGCTTGGCTGTCTTGCCGCTGATGATGGCGTGCATCATGCCCTCTACGTCAGCCGAGGTTACAGACGCCACGGACAGCTTCCCCAGCAGTGGCACGATATGCGCCTCGATACGGCCCTTGTCGCTTTTCAGCGTCGAGGCTTTCTTCGTCCTGCCCCGCCCAATGAGCAACCGGCCTTCCTCGGCGTCCTTCAGATATTCTCCACACAATTGCGCTACGGTCATCGCCGAGCGTCGCGCCTTTTTGTCGGCAGCGGGGTCGCCGCCCGCTACAACCTGCGAGAGCAACTGCACCGCTCTGTCTCGCGCTGTATCCGGCGTGAACGGTGATCCTGCCTTGCCAATTGTCAGCAGCCTTTGACGGCCCTCTAAGGTCCGATACATGAGGATAAACGATACCGTATCCCCACTCTGCCGACGCGCACCGAACCCCTTGACGGTGCCATCCCATATCGTGGTGTTAGGGGGCAGCGACCGGATATCAGTCAGCCCAAGACGTTTCGCCATCCGCGTTCCTTCCTGTTCAAGATTACAGGAAGATAACGCGCAGGATCAATGAAGAACATAGGTGGATCAAGGTGGGGCAAGCGAAAACTTACTTAGATCAAAGGCTTGTCAAGGCCCATCGATCTCGATCAAACCTAGCCAAGCACAGGACGCAGCACCAGGAGGGCTCCGCCCCTCCACCCCGCAAGGGAACGCGTTCCCTTGACCCTTTTAAATTGGTTTCTTGGGCACAGGGCCGCGACGTAGCCTTGCAACGACTATGTCGGTTCGGCCCTGTGCCCAAGAAACCAGTCAATGGGGGTTGAGGGGACGAGTCCCCTCACGGGTGCAGGGCGGAGCCCGCCGGGGTCTGGGGCAGAGCCCCAGCCTTACCCTCCGGCCGCCTCAAGCGCCTGGGTGAGCGCCGCGTCGAGGCAATCGATGAAGCAGGTCCGGGCCGTCAGGCGCGAGGCGAGCCCGGCGAGTGCTGCACCACCGAGGATGATGGAGCCGGCACCGGCCGCGGCCAGTTGCTGGGCTGCGTGGTTGAGGATTTCCACCGCGGATGGGGCGTGGCCGGCGAAATCGAGGCCGGTGCCGGGCAGCGCGTGCACTCCCAGGCAGAGGCCGCGCGCGGGATGCAGCGCGAGGCGCTCTTCCAGCATGGGCTTCCAGGCCGGGCCGGCCGTCAGTACGGCGAAGGGCTGGCCCAGGGCCTGAGCCGCCCGGAAGGATGCCTCGGCGAGGGCGACGACCGGGACCGGAGCGACCTCCCGCAGGGCCTCCAGCCCGGGATCACCGAAGCAGCCGAGGATCATAACATCGTGCGGTTCGCGGAATTTGGCATAAGCATCGAGCGCGGCGTGCGCCGCGACCGCGTAGGCCACGCGGGTGGCGATGACGGGGTGGCCGAAGCTGGCGGTGATCGCGCGGATCTGCGTGCCGGCGGGAGCGCGGGCGGCGAGTTGCGCCACCATCGTGTCGGTCATGGATTGCGTGGTGTTGGGGTTGATCAGCAGCACGCGGCGAGGAGGCGTTTGGGTCATGCGATCCTGAGGGACGATCAGCCGTTCAATGGCCAGATTGACCATATATTGGTCGATCTACGATGCACCAATGATCAGTTCTTAAGCAAAGCTCCGGCCGACCTGGTGGCCGCGCCATCATTCGCTCATTCCCCGGGCTGATTGATGCTGGCACATCGTTTGCTTGATGATCACCAGCGCAGTCCGCGATGGCGGATCTACCGGTTGGCGTGCCGAGAGTTTCCAGGGCGGCCGTTGAAGGCAACGGCCTACAAGGAGGGTCCGTCGCATCAAATCCGATATCTCGCGGAACTTGTTCGCTCAGTGCTCCGATCTCCCCCCATGCATGACTGTCCCTGGCGCAACGCAAGCTGGCCGCAAGGGCCAGGTGCTCGTCCCCCGCTCCATCCTCGGCCCTGACGGGGCTGGTCCATTCAAGGAGATATATCGTGTGTGATCGAATTGGCTGTAGGCACCTGCCCGATTTCCGTAACATGGATCTGTCGGGCAAGGCCGTTCCCTCCCGCCGTAAGTTCCTGAAGGCGGCGGCGGCGACAACCATCGCCATGGCGGCTGGCCCCGGGCTGATCGGCGGGCCGGCGATGGCGGCAGGCGGGGTCAAGTCGACGCATGGTTCGGGCTTCTGCAACCTGAATGTGTTCCTTGCCCACTCGCGCCAGTATGCCAAGGAAGAAGGCGTGGAGTTGGAGTTCATCAACACCCCCACCTTCGCCGAGCAGGTGACGTTCCTGGGCATGGGCCAGGTGGATATCGGCCTGATGCCGTACACCAGTTTCATGGCGCTGTATGACGCCGGCGCGCCGGTGAAGATCGTTGCCGGCGGCGGCGTGGAAGGCTGCGCCATCGTCGCGCAGAAGGGGCTCGACACTCCGGAGAAATTGAAGGGCAAGACGCTCGGCACGTTCCAGCTCGATACGCTGGAGGTCATGCCGTACGATTATCTGAAAATGCACAACATCGCCTTCAAGGACGTGACCGTGCGCTACATGGGCAACACACCCGAGGCGGTGGAGGCGTTCAAGGCCGGGGCGCTGGACTGGATCTGCACCATCGAGCCCTATGCCTCCGCCCTGGTGCGCGACGTGCCGGGTGCGGTGATGCTGACCAACGGCGTGGACATGTACGGCAAGGGCTACACCGATTGCGTGCTGGCGGCGCGTTCCAGCCTGATGAAGGACAATCCGGCCGGGCTGAAGGCGATCATCAAGGGCATGATGCGCGCGCAGTACGACGCCGAGACCCAGCCGGAGGAGGTACTGAAAGAACTCGTTGGTAAATACTACAAGACGTCATTGGAAAACGCGCGGATCGCCCAGGGCAAGCAGCCGGCGATCGTCGATGCGCGCAGCCAGACCGACTTCATCCTGGACCGCACCAACAGCGTGATGGAGATGGGCTACATCAAGAAGAAGCCGGGCCGCGACGCGATCGACTGGACGCTGCTGGAAGAGGTGATCAAGGAGAATCCCGACCTCTACGCCAAGCTCAAATACAAATCGGCCGCCTGATGGCGTTGGCCGAAGCCGGTGGGATAAAGCCAGCCGGGGCGTCTGCCTCCGGCTGGTCGTTCCCCGTGATGATGGGACGGCTGGTCGATCGGTCGGTGGTCTGGCGCGCGCTGGAGAAACTGTTCTGGACCTGCCTGTCGGTGGGGATGTTCGCGGGGATCTGGGAGCTGTTCTGGTGGTTCGGCTGGGCGGATGCCAAGCTGCTGCCGCCGCCGCATGTTTTCGTCGGATCGGTCGTGGATCAGGCGAAATTCTTCAACACAGCGACCCGCTGGAGCATCGGCACGGCGATGAACAGCGGGCCGACACCGTTCGAGGCGGTGCTGATCACCTTGGGTGCGACCACGGGGCGGGTATTCTCCGGCCTTTTAATCGCCTCGGTGCTGGCGATCGGCATGGGCGTGCTGATCCGCTACTTCCTGCTGATGGACCGGATGGTGCTGCCGACCATCACGCTGCTTTCGCCGGTGTCGCCGATTGCCTGGCTGCCGGTGGCGATCTTCCTTTTCGGGATCGGCAACGCGCCGGCGATCTTCATGGTGGTGATCGCGCTGTTCTTCCATATGGTGCTGGCGACGATCAACCAGATCGACAATGTCAGCCCCAACTTCATCAACGTCGCGCGTACCATGGGGGCGACAAAGCGGCAGATCTATGGCCGGGTGATTGTGCCGGCGATCCTGCCGGGGATGCTGGCGGTGCTGCGGCTTAATCTGTTCGGCGCCTGGATGGTGGTGCTGATCGCGGAGTCCACCGGCGTGGGCTACGGCATGGGCCAGGTGATCATGCTGGCGCGCAATACGTTCAACCCGTCTTTGGTGTTCTTCTGCATCTTCCTGATCGGGTTGCTGGGCTTTGTTTTCGACTGGCTGCTGCGCCAGGCGCAACGGCGGATCCTGTACTGGCTGCCGGATGCCACGGAGAAACTGCGTGTGCTCTGAAACCACTTCCACATATTCTTCCAAAGATGCGGTAATCTGCCGAGGGGTCGGCAAGACCTGGGCGGCCGGCACGAAACGCGCGCATGAGGCGCTGCGCGACATCGACCTGGACGTGAAGCCCGGCGAGTTCGTCGTGCTGCTGGGGCCGTCCGGCTGCGGCAAGAGCACGCTGCTGTATCTGATCGCCGGGCTGGAGGATGCGACGGGCGGGCAGATCTGGTCGTTCCGGGACCGGGTGGAGGCCCCTTCCCCGGACCGCAGCCTGATCTTTCAGGAAACCTCGTTGTTTCCCTGGCTGACCGTCTGGCAGAATGTCAGCTTCGGGTTATCGTTGCGCGGCGCGCCGGAAAGCGAGCGCCGCGCCATCGCCGCCGAGGCCCTGCAGCGCGTCGGGCTAAGCGCGGCGATGGACAAGCGGCCGGATGAGCTGTCCGGCGGCATGCGCCAGCGCGTGGCGGTGGCACGGGCGCTGGCGATGCGGCCAAAGGTGCTGCTGATGGACGAGCCCTTCGCCGCGCTGGACGTGCAGACACGGGCGCGCATGCAGGATTTCCTGCTGGACGTGTGGCGCGACAGCGGCGCGTCGATCCTGTTCGTGACCCATCATATCGACGAGGCGGTGGCGCTGGCGGATCGCGTGGTGGTGTTCACCTCCCGGCCCGGACGGATCAAGACCATCGTGCCGATCGACATGGCGCGGCCGCGCAACCTGTTCTCGCCGGAGGCGGAGGCGTTGCGCATCCAGCTGACGGAATTGCTGCGCGACGAGGTCGATCGCGCCTTCGCCGAACAGGAAGCCTTCGGCGCCACTGCCTGATATTCCGATATCGTTTCATTAAGGAGACGCCGACAATGGCCATCAGCCTCATTCGCAGCCGTGCCGCCATTACCGGGACCAAGGACCGGTTTTCCTGGAACGAGGTAAAGGACGGCGCGGTGCTGCAGGAAGACGGCATCATCACCGCCATCGGCACCTACGAGGATTTACACGCCAAGCATCCGACCGTTCCGGTGATCGGCAGCGGCAAGGAGATCCTGTTGCCGGGCTTCGTGAACGGGCATCATCATGTCGGCCTGACTCCGGTGCAGCTCGGTTCTCCCGACATGCCGCTGGAGCTGTGGTTCATCACGCGCATGGTGATCCGCAACCTCGACCTGTATCTCGACACGCTCTATTCGGCTTTCGAGATGATCGCCTCCGGCATCACCACGGTGCAGCACATCCATGGCTGGATGCCGGGCACGCTGGCGGAGGTGGAGACGCGCGCCGGCGAGGTGATCCGCGCCTATGAGGATATCGGCATGCGCGTATCCTATTGCTATGCGGTGCGCGACCAGAACCGGCTGGTGTACCAGGCCGACGAGGAATTCGTCGCCGGCCTGCCGGCGGAACTGCGCGGGCCGATGCGGCGCTGGTTCGACCGGTTCAAGATGGGGCTGGAGGATGCGATGGACATGTTCCAGAGCTTCCATTCCCAGCACCACAACAAGCGGCGGGTAAAGATCCAGCTGGCGCCGGCGAATTTGCACTGGTGCTCGGACAAGGCGCTGACGATGTTGTCGGATGCGTCGGCGAAGTACCAGGCGCCGATCCATATGCATCTGCTGGAGACGGCGTATCAGAAGGAATATGCCTGGCGACGCGGCAAGTGCACGGCTGTGGAGTATATCGACCGGTTCGGCATGGTGAACGAGCGGCTGACGCTGGGGCATGGCGTGTGGCTGAACGAGTCGGACATCGACCGGCTGGCCGCTGCCGGCGCCTGCGTGTGTCACAATTGCTCGTCGAATTTCCGGCTGCGCTCGGGCATGGCGGCGCTCAATCATTTCGAGGCGAAGGGCATCAACACCGCGATCGGGCTGGACGAGGCCGGGATCAATGACGACCGCGACATGCTGCAGGAGCTGAAGCTGGTGCTGCGCGCGCATCGGGTGCCCGGGATGAATGAGGCGGACGTGCCGACCATGGCGCAGGTGCTGCGGATGGCCACCACCGGCGGGGCGAAGACCACGCCGTATGGCAGCAGCATCGGCACGCTGGAGGTGGGCAAGGCGGCGGACATGGTGCTGCTGGACTGGGACAGCATCGCCTATCCCTATCTGGACGAGGAGACGCCGCTGCTGGACGCGGTGATCCAGCGTGCCAAGCAGCAATCGGTGACGATGACGATGTGCGACGGCGAGGTGATCTACCAGGACGGTAAATTCACCAAGGTGGACCGGATGGCCGCGCTGAAGGCTCTGCACGACGACCTGAGCAAGGCGCTGTCCGACGACGAAATGGAGCGGCGGCATTTGTCCAAGGCGCTGCTGCCGCATGCGCGGAAGTTCTATGCCGACTATATCGACACGTCCAAGCACGTGCCGTTCTACCGGCCGAGTTCGCGGGTCTAGCGCCCGGGAAGGCCCGCGCTCCGCGCCCCTGTTCGATCCTGGCTGCGCACGCTAACTTACCTACAGGGCAGTCAGGATGGATGAATGGACGACCGTGTGGCCAAGGGGGCAGCGGCCAAGGCGAACGCCGGCGAAACCAGGCGCGTGCGGGATGCCGAGACCACGCGTGGCGAGATCATCGCGGCCGCGCGCGCAGAATTCGCGGCGAAGGGGTTCAGCGGTGCCCGGGTGGACGATATCGCCGCGCGAACCCGCACCACCAAGCCGGCCATCTATTACCATTTCCACTCCAAGGAAGAGCTCTACACCGCCGTTCTCGAAACGGCCTATGCCGGGATGCGCGAGGTCGAGCAGAACCTAAATCTCGACGGATTGCCGGCGGCTGAGGCGATGCGGCGGCTGGTGGAGGTCAGCTTCGACTACCATGCCGATCATCCCGACTGGGTGCGGCTCGTCAGCATCGAGAACACGCATGAGGCGCGTCACCTCGCCGGCTCCGCCTCCATCGGCGAGCGCAATGCGGCCGTGATCGGGGTGCTGCGCGGGCTGCTGGAGCGTGGCGTGCGGGAGGAGGTATTCCGTTCCGGAATCGACCCGATGGATCTGCATCTGATGATCAGTTCGCTGTGCTTTCACCGGGTGTCGAACCGCCATACCTGGGGGGCGATCTTTGGACGCGACCTGCAGGCGCCCGAGCACGTCGGAGCGCAGCGGGTGATGATCGTCGAAGCAGTGCTGCGCTACCTTCGGGCGTAACTCGGCCCGGGCGATTTCACGCAATCAGTTCAGCAGGCGCGCGGCACCGTCCGCGGACAGATAGGCAATTCGGCCACGGGCGAACGTGGCGACGATGCGCGGTCCGGCGGGATCGACCAGCACGATGTCACCACGCAGACCGGGGGCGATGGCGCCGCGGTCGGTCAGGCCCGCGGCAGCGGCGGGATTGGCGGAGATCAACGACCAGGCATGTGCGAAGTCGAGCTTGCCGCGATTGGCGAGGATGAGGGCGGCGCGCATCATCGCGGGGTAGAAATAGTCCGATGACAGGATGTTGCAGATGCCGGCTTCCGCCATCGTGGCGGCAGAGGCCCAGCCGAGATGCGAGCGGCCGCGCACGACGTTGGGGCTGCCCATCACGACATAGTCCCCGGCATCGCGGGCGGCTTGGCCGACCGCTTCGGACATCGGGAATTCGCAGATGCGCGCGCCGCGGGCGCGGAAGCCGTCGCGCACGGCGATGGCGTCGTCGTCGTGGCTGGCCAGCGGGATGGCGGCATCGCGCGCGGCGGCGGCGATGCGGTCCAGCGCGGCGGGGATTTCGTCGGCGCGAGAGGCGATGCGATCGGCCAGGATGCGAAACCCGGCCAGGCCCATGGCGGCCCGGTCGCTGTATTTGGCGCCCTGGACCGGATCGGCGGTCTTGCTGAGGATCGCGGAGGTGTGGTCGTTGAAGGCCAGCAGATGCACGCGCCCGGCCAGGATGTCGGCCACCGCGGTATCCAGAGCTTCGAGGTTGTAGGCCTCCCAGCGCAGATGCACGCGCATGTCGCAGATCCAGGTGCCGGCATCCAGCGCATCGAGCAACAGGCGCCAATTGTCCAGGCTGCGCAGGCCGGGCTCCCAGGACAGGGTGATACCGTGGAACGCCGTGGTGATGCCGTTGGCGAGCAATTGCGCCTCCGTATCCTGCAGCGCCAGGGCGGCGGGAAAATCCACGCCGGGGCGGGGCTGGACCTGCCGCTCGAACGCATCGCCGTGGATATCGACGATGCCGGGCAGCACCAGCAGGCCGGCGGCGTCCATGGCGCGGCCGGGCGGGGCGCCGTTCAGGGAAACGATAAGCCCGTCTTCAAGGGCGATGTCGGTCGTTACCAATTCGCCATCGGGCAGCAGCACGCGGCCGCCATGGATCGTCAAATTCTGCATCTGTTCGGCCTTTAGGGTTCGAATACGATTTGAACGCGCGGCGTGGGATAGCGCCCGATGCCGAATTCCACCACCTGTCCGGCCTGGTCCACGTTGGTGTTCTCCGATACCAGCAGCGGGCGGGATCGCGGCGTGCGCAGCAATTCCGCTTCCTCCGCATTCGGCATGCGTGCGGTGATCCGGCTGGATTGGCGAAGATAGTCGGAAACGCCGACCGATTTCAGCGCCTCGGTGATGCCCGCCGAGTTGCGCAGGGCCTCCATGACACCGCGCAGGCGGGCGGCGGGGAAATGATGGCTGGTCAGGCTCACCGGACGGTCATCCGCCAATCCCAGACGTTCCAGCAGGACAACCTTGCTGCCGGGGCGGATATGCAGCGCCGCGGCGATCATGGCATCAGCCGCCAGTTCGCGCAGTTGCAGCACGCGGCCCGAGGGCTCCTTGTTGTGGCGGCGGATCCATTCGGAGAAGCGGGTGCGCGAGGAGACCGTGTAATCGATGACGTCCTCGGCGACGAAGGAGCCCCTGCCCTGCTCCACCCGCACGAGTCCGCCGCGTGACAGTTCCTCGATCGCCCGGCGGACGGTGTGGCGGTTGACGGCGAAGCGGGCGGAAAGCTCGGCCTCGGTCGGCAGTTGCGCGCCTGGGGCGTAGGCGGCGGAGGCGATTTCCTGGCGCAGGACAGTGGCGATCTGCCGCCAAAGCGCGACACCATCGCGACGCTTCATTGAAATGTCATCCATGCGGCCGCGTATTCCATGCGAGGGAAGCTTGACGATACAGGGGTCGGCGGGTATTTGTCTAGATGTCTAAATGACCTTTATCGGATACAGCATGGCCGAAGCCGATCGTGACCAGAGGGCGCCCGGGAACCCGGATCCGTCCATCGCCCTGAGCTCCATAGCCCTGAGCTCCATAGCCCTGCGCCAACACTGGATGGCCGTGCTGGCGCGCGCCGGTGCCGAGGAAATTTCCGCCTGCCTGACGGACTGCCCGCCCTTGCCGGTTTACCGGCGCCTGCGCGGACCCGAGGCCGGGCTGGTGATGGTGCAGGGGCGCCAGGGCGGCGGCGGTTCGGCGTTTAACCTCGGTGAAATGACCGTCACGCGCTGTACGGTGCGCACGGAATGCGGCTGGACAGGACATGCCTATGTCGCCGGACGGGACGCGAGGCAGGCGGAACTGGCCGCCGTGCTGGACGCGCTGCTGCAGGATCCGGAGCGGAGCACGCTGCTGTCCGAACGCGTGATCGATCCGCTGGCCACGGCGCAGCGCGCGCGCAAGGACCAGACCGCGCGCAAGGCCGCGGCGACGAAGGTTCAGTTCTTCACCCTGGCAACGATGCGAACTTCCGATGATAAATGATATCGACCTGCCCGGTTTCGCCGATCCGGTTGCCGGGGCGCAGCAGGGTTTCCGGGCAATTCTGGCGGCGATGTCGCGGCCGGGCA
>CAINEA010000930.1 GCA_903847525.1 uncultured Acetobacteraceae bacterium
CGTCCGGTCACAGCGCGCGATCCACTCCGGATCCTCCTACCACGGCTTGCAGGAAATGATGCCGCCACACTGCGCCACGGCGTGAATACGGTCCCCAGCGAACAGGCTGGCGATGAAACCCTCGGTAGTCAGGTCGCCCGGCGCCTCAATGCAGTTGGCCTGCAGCCGTTCCACATCGGCACGCACGCCGTCGAGCGACATCAGATCGTTGGCGATCACCTCCGCGCCGAGTTGCGCCAGCACGATGGCGGTGGCCCGGCCGATGCCGTTGGCCGCGCCGGTGACCAGCACGCGGCGCCCTTGCAGGCTCATTGCCGCCGGTAGCGGCAGGGTTCCGGTTGTCTCCATGATGTTTCTTCCCTTTTGGCCCGATTGCGTTGTTGATCCAATTGCCTGGATAGTCGGGGCATTGGACCATAACCATCACGGATAACAACACCATCGCGCCAATGCGACGCGACGGCGACCAGAGGGGAACAACCAATGACAAACGGCCGCATATTGCTGGACATGGCGGATGACGTGGCGGTGATGACGCTGAACCATCCATCCACGCTGAACGCCTTCGGCGCCAAGCTGCGGGCGGACATGACAGAGGCACTAGACCAGATCGATGCCGGCAACGCCCGCTGCCTGCTGATCACCGGTGCCGGGCGCGGCTTCTGCTCCGGGGCCAATTTGAACGATCCGGACCGCGCCCCGCGCGACCGCGAGGCAGAAGCACGCGGCGAGGTGAAAAGCGACCTGCACGCCTGGTACAATCCGACCTTCCTGCGCCTGCGCGCGCTGAAGATCCCCGTGGTCTCCGCCGTCAACGGCATCGCCGCCGGCGCGGGCATGAGCCTGGCGCTGTCGGCGGACATCAAGATCGCCGGCCGCTCGGCGGCTTTCCTGCAGGCCTTCGCGCGGATCGGCCTGGTGCCCGATTGCGGCGCCTCCTACCTGCTGCCACGGCTGATCGGTGTCGCCCGGGCCATGGAGTTATCTCTGTTGGCCGAGCCGCTTCCGGCCGAAACGGCGCTGGCCTGGGGCATGATCAACCGGGTGGTGGACGATGCCGCATTGATGGAAACTTCCATGGCCATGGCGCGGCGTCTGGCCGACGGGCCGGTTTCACTCGGCCTGATCCGCAAGCTTTATTGGGATGCGTTGGAAAACACCTATCCGGCCCAGCTTGATCTGGAAGCCAATTTGCAGAGCCAGGCCGGATTGAGCGCGGACCATGCGGAAGGGGTGGCCGCGTTTCGTGAAAAACGCCCCGCCCGTTTCCATGGGCGGTAGCTTCCTTTCAAAAACTCGTAACCGAGTGAACAAGCCCACTATGCCGCCCGGCTGGTAACGCAGGAATGTTGCGCCCGGCGCTTTAAGTGGTTCACGATGCAACGCACCGGACCACCAAGGGCGGATTGGGGGCTGCACGATGTCGAACATTGCCGGCAAAGCCTATGGGATGAACGTGGTCACGCCGATGAAGCCGCGATGGACCTGGCTGAACCGGCTGCTGTTCATGGTCGCGCGCGCCTTGCCCACCACGTTGTCCGGATTGCTCGGCCTGTCGCTGATCCATTTCGCCCGCTGGGTAATCGTCAAACGCGACCAATGGCCGCTGGGCGATCGGGGCAGGCCGCTTCTGCAGAATGACTACATGCTTTTCGTCAGTAATTTCAACGGCACGTGGGACCAGTATATCGACGCGTTCTCCGACGGCATTCCCTCGGGGCTCGACCTGTTCTGGTACTGCGCCATCGGCTATCCGCACTCGATCCCGATCACGCCGTTCAAGACCTATATCCGCCACAACCAGATCGATACCGACTATTACTACAACGCCACCCCCGGCTCGGCGCAGCGCGACATCAAGGCCGCCTTGCGGGTGCGCACCGCGCTAGTCGCGCTGGCCGAGCAGCACAAGACCCTGTCGCCGGAAGAATTCGCTGCCGTCTATTACCGCACCCTCGCGGCCGTGCAGAACGATCTGGCATCCCCCGGTTATGCGCCCGTCGCCAGCATGGATAGCGAACGCGCCGACGCGCACCGCTGATTGTGCCGAACGCTCGGCAGAAGGAGTCGCTGCATGCCTAATTTCGACGGCGGACATTATTTCCTGACCACGCTGCTGCCAGTGAAGACCAGCGTAGACCCGGACGCTCCCGGCAACTCGCATGTCCACCAGTTGCGCGACGTGCTGGCACATCTGCCGACGGCCCTGCAATCGCCGGCCAGTGAGCACCGCGGCATCAACGCCCCGTTCGCGCGCAACCTACGCACCCACTTTCTGCGCCTGGTCGTGATCGACGATGTGGCCTTCAACGGCCGCGAGCCGAACGACACGCTGGTGGTCAGCATCCTGACCAAGCTCAATGCAAAACTGTTCCGGACGCTCGACCCGATGATCCCCAACAGGGTCGACGCGCTGCCGGGCCCCTATTTGATCGTGGTGGCCGATTTCGATGCGGCCAATGGATCCGACAGCGAACTGGCCGGCTACCTGCGCGACCTATGGACCGACATGGAACCGGAGCTGCGGTCGATCCTGGTCCATTGCCATGGCTTCGACGCAGCCAACGGAGCGGATGAATTCGTTCGTTTCATCACCGGCTGCCAGGTCGAAACGACCATGCCGTTCAACGACTACTGGCAAACGCCGCCGGACCTCGCCAGCCTCAGCCTGCCGATCGGCAATCTGCTCGGGCCGGCGGGGGTGGCGGCCACCGTGTTCGTCATCGGCCTGTTGCTGGCCTGCTTCGCCTCCAAGCCGCTCGCCTCCCTCGGGGCCGGAACGGCCTGGATCGGATTGATCGGCATCCTGCTGGCCCTGGCCTATGCCTACATCACCGTCTTGAAGCACGGCGCCAAACCGCTGCCCACCGCGCCGGACAGCGACCTGCGCTCGGTGCTGAAGTCGCTCTATCTGCGCCAGCACTTCATCCGCTTCGCCATCGCGGAGCAGGGCGCCAATGCGGCCGACCTGCACGCGGCCTTCGGCGCCTTTATCGATACCCACCATCCCGACGATGTCACTGCGCCGACACAGGTGCCGGGCGTCGTCCGGTCGATAGGATAGACATCATGCCGGTTCAACTCGACCTCGCCGATATCCAGGGCAACGTGCTCACCGCCTATGGCAAGCTCGGCTTTCCCAAGGGCCGTTTCCTGCTGTTCCAGGTCGCCAAAGCGGACGCGGGACGCGCCTTCGTGGAAATGCTGCGACCGATGGTTACCACCGCGCTGCGCTGGGATTCGTCGCGCCGCCCGCACAAGCACGGCCTGGTCCAGCAGCCGAGGCCGGAGGTGGCGGTGAACATCGCGTTCACCTTCATGGGGCTATATGCCCTGGGCGTGCCGACGCGCACGCTGCGCGGCATGCCCGATGAATTCATCGACGGCATGGAGGCCCGCGCCAACATCATCGGCGACGATGTGCCGACCAACCCGCGCAGCAACTGGGACAAGGTGTGGCGCACGCCGGAAGGGGGCCGGCAACCGGTTCATATCCTGGTGAGCCTGAACGCGCAGATGAACCCGGATGGCTCCCCGGTGCCTGCACTGGCTGCGTTGACCGGCAGGCTGCTCGCATTCTGCGCCGCCAGCTCCGGAGGCATCCGGCTGCTGTCCGGGCATGCCGGACCGAACCCGGATTTCCAGGAAGCATCCGCCCTGCTGAAACCAAACGAATCGGGTGTGATGCAGCCGTTGCCGATGGAACATTTCGGCTATCGCGATGGTATCAGCGACCCCGTGTTCGATGGCCAGTATCCGCCCGAGCGCGCGGAGCAGGAGGTAGAAGGCAACGGCAAGCTGACCCCGCAGCAAACCTGGGAGCCGCTGGCCACCGGCGAGTTTTTGCTCGGCTATCCCGATGAGGCGCAGGAGCAGGCCGGCATGGCAATGCCGATCGATTTCAGCCGCAACGGCACCTTCATGGCCTATCGGAAACTGCATCAGAACGTGGTGGCATTCCGGAATTATCTGCAAAGGACCAGTGAGGCCTTCGCCAATGTCTTTGGCATCCCCGTTGCACAGGCGCCGGAAACGTTGATGGCGAAGATCGCCGGACGCTGGCCGGACGGCGTGCCGCTGATCCAGGCGCCGACATTCGGTGAATGGCAGGCGGTGCGCGCCCGCCGCGCCGCCGCCGCGGCCGCCAACGATACCGCCACCATCGCGGCGATGGAGCGGGATCTGACGAAGTTCCTGTTCCGCCAGGACCCCGATGGTTCCAAATGCCCCTTCTCCGCCCACATCCGCCGAGCCAACACCCGCGACATGCTGGACCCGCATCTCGGGTCTGCGGACAAGTCGGAGTGGAACGGTTCCGTACTCAACAATCGGCGCCGAATCCTTCGGCGCGGCCTGCCCTACGGCACCGCGCCACCAGATGCCAACGACGATTCCGGCGAGCATGGCATCGTCATGCTGATCGTCTGCGCCAGCCTGTTCCGCCAGTTCGAGTTCGTGCAGCAGCAATGGATGCAGTACGGACTGGATTTTTTCGCCGGCAACGATACCTGCCCGCTGATCGGCAATCACGGACCGGACGCGAAATTCGTCATCGCCGCCGATCCGACATCCGGCCGCCCCCCCTTCATCTGCGATCGCCCGCCGCAATTCGTCGAGACCCGCGGCGGCGAGTATTTCTTCGTACCGAGCATGACGGCACTGCGCATGATCGGCACCGGCGTCATCGACCCCACCTGAACCCGCCTAAACGGAGAGCGCCGATGGAGTTCCTCACCAGTCCGCTGGCCGCATTTCGGGTGCGGCTCTGCATGATCTGGGCGGCGCTGGTCGCAGTTCCCACCTTGCTCGCGCGCGCGGTCCCCGCTCTGTTGGGCGGTGAAGGCACGATCAAGCAACGCGCGACAAAGATATTCCTGTTTACGCACTTTTCTCAGCTTCTCTTTCGTGGCACATATCGTGAACATTCGATTTAGCGAGGCAGGGACGATGGCTCGAAACAAGGTGCA
>CAINEA010000931.1 GCA_903847525.1 uncultured Acetobacteraceae bacterium
AGCCGGCATCGAGTTCATCCTGCCGGTGGCGAAATGGCGCGGCTACCAGGGCCAAGCCAAGATCTACGGCAAATCGTTCGAAACCCTGACCCACGGCGCCGCCCTCGCGGCGATCACCAAACGCATCTTCATCTTCTCAACGGTCCACGTGCCGCTGGTCACCCCCACCTTCGGCGCCAAGGCGATCGCCACGATCGACCACATCTCCCACGGCCGCGCCGGGCTGAACATCGTCTGCGGCTGGAACCAGGAAGAGTTCGACCTGCACGGCGTCACCATCGACCAGGACACCCGCTACGACCACGGCCTGGAGTGGTTCCAGATATTTGCGAAATTGCTGGAAGGCGGGCCGGAGTTCGACTGGGACGGCAAATTCTTCAAATTGCGCCTCTTGGCGACCGATCCGGTGACCATCCAGCGCCCGCTGCCGGTCATCATGGCCGCCGGCTTCTCGCCGAAGGGCCGGGACTTCGCCGCCCAGGCCTGCAATGTGCTGTTCACCAACATGACCGACCTCGACCAGGCCCCTGCCCTGCTCGCCGACATCCACGCCCACACCGCGCGCTACAGCCGCACCGTCTCGGTCTACACGATGTCGCACGTCGTCTGCCGCCCGACCCGCCGGGAAGCGGAGGAATTCTACCACTACTTCGCCGAGGAAATGGCCGACACCGAGGGCATGGACTATTACCGCCGCCAGCGCGGCGCCAAGGTCGGCACCGGCAACGAGACGCTGGTCCGCCCGATGGAAACCCGCCTGATGCGCGAATCCGGAAAAGCTTTCGCCGGCGCCTACCCCGGCGCCTACCCCCTGGTCGGCTCCCCGGACGAGATCGCCGCCGAAATGGCGCGCATGAGCGAGGCCGGCCTCGCCGGCACCTCGATCGCCTTCCTCGATTACCTCAAGGAAATCCCATTCTTCGTACAGGAAGTCCTTCCCAGGCTGGAACGCCTCAGCCTGCGCGAGCCAACCTGATCCCCATCCCGTCCATCATAAACCGCCGTCATCACGAGGCGCCCTCGCGGCGAAGCGATCCAGCCACCTCACCCCGAAGGCGGATCGCCGGTATCGGCCCCATCGTCCAAATCAAGCGAACAACCACCTGATCTAAAAGAATATCTTTCCTCTCTCCCTTGTGGGGAGGGGCCAGGGGTGGGGGTCACAGTCACACCCTCCGCACCAACCTCACCGGAAGGCACCGAGCCACCAGCCTGCCCCGCCAAAGCAATATCGAACCCCAGCTCCGCATCCGAAAAATGCCGGAGATCGACATCAACCCCCAAATCCCTGCAAATCCGCAGAACAACCACCCCGATCGGCCGCCGTCCAAGCTCGTCCTCGATTTCCGGATCGTCCAGCCGCTCGTCCAGGTCCAGCCGCAGCCCCTCGGCATCCCCCGCATCCGTGTCGGCCGAAATCGCATCCTCGACCAGCCGCCGGACCCGCTCCTTCTTCTGCTTCGTGCGCCTGCGCTCGGCCGCCGAGCGCGTGGCCTCGTCCAGAACATCCTGCCGCCCACGCTCACGCGCTTCCGCGGTCAGCCGCGCCGCCAGCGCCACCGTCTGGCGCACCGCCCGCGCCACCCGCGTATACGCCAGCGCCGCATCCACCCGCTGCTCCACACCCGGATCTGCGTTCTGCCCGGCGCCCGCGCGATCCGCGTCCGGCGCCGAAGGCCGCAAATCCCGCGCCAGCTCCATGCCGATGTCGCCCAGCTCCGCCAGCATCCGCAAATGCCGCGCCGTCAGCTCCGCCTCCGGTGCGTCGCACGCACAGGCTTCCGCAGAGCCGCCGCGAGCCGTATCTGCTGCTGAGTGGGATGCCGAAGCGGGAACGTCCATGCACAAAACAAGAACATAAATCACGCGAAAAGTCAAGCTTTTCGCCGTCTCGCTAGTGTCTCAGGTTGGATTTCAAAAATCCATGCGTGCCGTAGCTCATCCTTCGATATGCTTAACGGAAAGCATGGGGGCCGTAATGGACAACGACGAGGCGCTGACTCCACATTTGAAATGCGACGTAGAGTTAGAGTTGGTGGGGCCCAACGTGCCTACGTTAAACAAGTGGGCCGCTAATGCACTCCGGGCACTCGCCGACCGTCTGGATCACGACGAGTTTGAGGATGGATTTAGCGACGTGACAGACGGGGTCGGAAAGAAGATCGGCACGATTTACATAGTTTATTCAGGGGTGGATTTTTGATGCTGACCGGACCTAAAGGACAAAAACGCCCCGCCAACGTGATTGGCGCGGCTGTGCGCGTTATGAGGATCCCGACCGACGAGGAAGAGGAAGACCGTCCCCGATCGCCAGCGCGGCGGCGCAGCTTAGGAAGCTGGCCGACGCGGCGCGGACACGGAACCTAACCCCGGAGCAGCGGGTGGAGCAGGCTAAGTAGGCAGCGGTGAAGCGGTGGCGAAAAGCAGATTGACATGTCGATTTTTTTGACCTACAAGTAGGATTAGAAAATCGACATAGGTGTTTTGATGCCGCTGGTGCCGACCAAAATCCTGCGTGAACCCTGGGACGTTGATCCCAGATTGAAGCGGCTTGGGTTAGACAGGCAAAAACTGCTTCAAGTTCGAGCGGTGGCAGTCAACCAGGCGAAGAACGCGACCCCATACCATTGTGCAAATGCGGCTGGAACATTTGCATATCAGCACGGGACTTTCGCTTTGCGAAACCTGCATGTTGGTAAAGATTGGTTTGTCGATCGCGCTGGAGGGGTGGAGGCGATTGCGAATCGCGTACGCAAAGTCAGATTGATTTATACCAACGTCGACATCGCTTGCAGTGATGACCTTCAGCCGAAGCCACGGTCGCACAAAGGCGCCGGAGCCGAACGTCTGTGTAATGCCAATTTATTTGGTACTCTTCCACACTACTCTCCCCCAGCGAACGATGACTTTGCAGCATTTTACCTTATGGTTGATGAGAAGGGTGCCGTTGAGCTTACGCAGCCAGTCATAGCAGGAGGGACTTTTAGCTCTTATGTGGAGCGAATTTATTTATCGGATGGGAAAGACCTAGACGGCGAGCCGCTGTTGCTAGATGACGATGACCTCATAGAAAACTTTGATCCTATGGTCGTCAAAAAGTGAAAGCTATTTTATGTTCAGTGCAAAAAGATTGGGAACTGCGCGCAAGCGGCGGAGATTGACATCTAAGGCTTTAGCAGAGGCAGCGGGTCTTGCTGTCGATACAGTTTCTCGACTTGAAAATGGAGCTAATCAGCCGGACGAAGATACGGTCGCAAAAATCGCGAAGGCCCTTAGTTTTCCGCTTGGGTTCTTTTTTGATTCTGACCCAGAGGAAATTGACGTTCGGGCAGTAAGTTTCCGTAGCTTTTCTAAAATGAGCGCTCGTGAGCGGGATGCTGCACTCGCCGCCGGATCGCTTGGCCTTCAGCTTAGTGCATGGGTAGACGAGCGCTTTGACTTGTCGCCAGCTAATCTTCTGGATTTGAGCTATTTGGACGATCCAGCATCAGCGGCAATGTTGATGCGCCAGCATTGGGTGTTGGGAGAAAAACCGATTGGCAATATACTCGGCCTTCTGGAAACCCAAGGTGTTCGAATTTTCTCTCTGTCAGAGAACACGGCCACTGTTAACGCATTCTCCTTTTGGATGGATGAAAGACCTTTTATATTCCTAAATAATTTCAAAACTGCCGAAAGTAGCATATTCGATACAGTGCATGAGTTAGGGCACTTAGTGATGCACAAGCATGGCGACCCGAAAGAACATCGGTCAGTGGAAAAGGAGGCAAATGCTTTCGCCTCTTCCTTTTTGATGCCAGAGAATGACGTGCGCTCAAGAGTTCGCAGCTTTCCATCCGTTGACTCCATAATTGCCGCAAAGTCGCGCTGGCGCGTTTCCGCTATGGCTATGGCATATAGGCTCCATCAGCTTGGCATACTTACAGAATGGAACTACAAATCTGCTTGTATAGAACTTACTCAAAGAGGATATAGGTCGGGCGAACCCATGGGCATAGAACGAGAGACTTCTATAGTTTGGCGAAAAATTCTCGCCGCCCTCTGGACCGATCGCATTACTAAGAGCGACATCGCAAGCAGCCTCAACCTGCCGCCTGATGAGCTTGAGGGCTTAATATGGAACTTGGCAGGCGTTCCGGCTCGGCCGGAGGAGCGCGCAGGACAACTTCGTGCAGTCGGCTAAATTGTGCATGATGGTAAGCACAAAAGTTCACTACGAAGGGGCATGAACAAGCTCCAAAGCGCCAAGCGCCTCCAAATCCTCTCCATGCTGTGCGAGGTATCGTCCATGCGGTCGATTTGCCGCATCGTGGACGTGTCGAACAACACGGTATTGGGCCTACTGGTCGAGGCTGGGAAGGCCTGCGCGGAGTACAATGACCGCACTGTGCGGGGCGTGAAGTCCAAGCAAGCTTAAGGTGCAATTCACGCTTGGCATTGCACCATCGCCATGTCAGGAGCTTTACCGCATTGCCGTGATGACATGGGCACTTATCTTGCCGATCACTCGGCCAGAACCGAAACGCATGGCGATCGCGCAAGCCGCCGCGTCGGTCACCTCGGTGAGGCGAGCCGGATCACGGGCCTCGATCTCATTCCGCATCGGTGTACCTTGGCAATACCCAACGGCCACGGATCGCGCGTTTGGCGAGGTACTCTCCCGCACGACGGTTTCGATCGCCACCGTCTCGAATCCGGCGTCCCGAAGTTCAACTTCCAAAGCCGATGTATCGTGGTGACCATGCGGCGTGCGAGCCAGGAACATCGGCGGATCGTCGGGAAACAGTTTCGCTGCGGATTTCACCACGATGTCGGCGAATTCGTTTTCCTCAATCCGGTCCCATACGTTGAAGAGAAAGCACCCTCCCGGTTTCAATACGCGATGCGCCTCGGCAAAAGCGCGCTTCTTGTCAGGAAAAAACATCACACCGAACTGACAGACCACGGCATCGAACATCGCGTCCTGGTAGGGAAGCATCTGGGCATCCGCCTGCCGCCAAACCACCCGTCCGGATGACAACCGGGTTGACGCATGATCGAGCATCGGCTGGTTAAGGTCGGTCGCTTCGATCAATACATGCTCCGGCAGAACGGAAGCCAGAGCGCGCGTGACGATTCCGGTTCCTGCCGCAGTTTCCAGCACGCGACCATTCCGTATGCTCGCAAGCCGGGACGCCAGATCATCGGCATAAGGCGCAAAGATCATCGGCGCCATATATTGGTCATACATATCTGGGATGGAGCCCCGGAACGTCCGATCGACATCGACCATTTTCAACCTCCCGTTCGGCCGCGTGGCCGTTGCTTTCAAAGGCTGGCGGCGCTGAAAAGCAGCTGGTTCTGCCAATTTGATAAGCGCGGCCTCGTCGGCACGCGCGCCACCCACAACAGCACAAGCGTATCCGGCAGCAGCTTCAACCTGGCTCGCCGCCGAACATCTGCGCGATCTCCGCGTCGCCCACGCGGTCGAAATCGTCGGGAACACCCCCCTGCCCCTCCATGAAGCCCACCCGCTTGACCCGGCCGGTAACAGGCGCGTCGAGGGCGGTCGACTTCACCAGTGTTTTGGCGCCCTTGGCGATGTTGAGAGTCTTCCCCTTGACCGCCTGGTCCACCAAACGGGATAGATGCATCTTGGCCTCATGGATATGGACGGTTGCCACAGCGGTTCTAACATGACTTAGTCAAACACACTTGGTCCGATTGGTCTAAATGAGCAAGTCGCGTCGATTGAATGTCGGACCCGATGTTGGAATAGCTCGGACACCGAAATCTGAACCGAAACCATATCGGGTTCCGGAAGTGCCAGGTCCAGCGCGACCCAAAACGATCGCACTTGTATCAACCAGCCTGGCTGCGCTCCTATCAGCCATCGCAGCGAGGTGCAGCGGAGGACGAAGATGACCCTGGTCTTTCACGAACGCGTCGGTCTCGACGGCAGACGGATCAGCCCGTTCTCCTGGCGGATCCGCTATGCCCTCGCCCACATGGGCCTCGATCCGGAAGTGGTGCCGACGCGCTTCGCCGATGTCGGCCGCATCCGCGCCCTCAGCTCGCAGGATCTGGTCCCGATCCTGGTGGACGACGGAAAGGTGGTGCACGACAGCTGGGCCATCGCCTGCCACCTGGAGGACCGCTATCCGGACCGCCCCACCCTGTTCGGCGGACCGGCCGGGCGGGGTGCGGCGCGGCTGGTGAACATCTGGTCCGACACAAATCTCAACCCAGCTTTGCGCCGGCGGATCACCGCCGATTTCATCTGGTGCCTCGACTCCGGCGACCGCGAACATTTCCGCCGTACCCGCGAAGCCCAGTTCGGCATGTCGCTGGAGGAATATTGCGCCAACCCCGAACAATCCCTCCCCGCCCTTCTGCAGGTCTGCGCCCCATTAGAACGCACCCTGAGCGAGCAACCCTTCCTCGCCGGCCAGGCTCCCGCCTATGTCGATTACGTGGTGTTCTCAGTATTCCAATGGGCCCGCATCGGCAGCCCGCGCGATGCGTTTCCGGCAGACGCCGCAACACTCCCATCCCTGCACGGCTGGCGTGCCCGCATGATCGGCCTATATGGCGGCCTCGGCGATCGTTTTCCCGGCTACCCGGAGCAGCGAACCGGCCCGGACGGCCGGACCGCCGATTGAACAACCGGCCTACGCGGCTCGTTCGTTCGCCAACCCCAACGCCTTCTTCATCGCCCGCAGGTTCCCCCGCAGATTCTTCGTGTACCGCTCGGTGATCTGCTCCTCCGTCGTCTCGCCGGAGGCGCTCAAACTCACGATCAGCTCGATGCGCGAATTGTCCTTGTCCAGCGGAATAACTGCTACGGTGGACCGGTAATCCGCCATTTCCGGCCGTTCCAGCATCGTGTAGGTGTACGAATACTGGCTGCTGGCGGCCAGCAATTCCTTCACCACCCGGTCATCCGGCATCACCAGGCTGCGCACCTTCCCGGCCGGCGTGTCCGTCACGCTTTCGCTCTTTACAAGAACCGCCCATTTGCGAATGCCGGCGAAATCGCCGATCACGCTCCAGATCTTGTCCGCCGGCAGCGGGACGTCTTCGTGATGCGATACCACGGCCATGATGTTTCCCCTTGTTCTTGTCAGGTGTTACTTGTTCTGCCAGTTCGGCTTGCGCTTTTCGGCAAACGCCTTCGGCCCTTCGATGTAGTCCTGGCTTTCGATGTTCTCCTGCTGCGCCGGATAAACAGTGCGCAGCGCCTTCTCCAGCGTCGGTTCCATCATGCCGGAATACACCGCCTGCTTGGAAGCGCGCACCGCCTTGGGCGAGCACTCCAGGATCAGCTCCGCCCAGCGCTTCGCACCGGCCAGCGCCTGCCCCACCGGCACCACCTCATTGACGAAGCCAAGCTCCTTGCCCTCCGAAGCCGGCACCCGCCGCCCGGTCAGGATCATGCCCAGCGCCTGCTTCTGCGGGATCGCCCGCGGCAGCCGGTGCACCCCGCCCGCCCCGGCTATCAGACCAACCCGCGGCTCCGGCAGCGCGAAGATCGCGTTCTCCGCGGCGATGATAATGTCGCAGGCCAGCGCGATCTCGAACCCCCCGCCCATCGCAACCCCGTTCACCGCGGCGATCAGTGGCTTGTTCAGGTCGAACCGATGCGTGATCCCGGCAAACCCCGTCCGCGCCGCCGGCCCCCGCTGGCCCGCCGCCTGCACCTTGAGATCGTTGCCGGCCGAGAACGCCCGGTCCCCCGCCCCGGTAATGATCCCGATCCAAAGATCGTCGCGCGCGGCGAACTCGTCCCACATCGCCTCGAACTCATGATGCGCCTCACTGTGCAGCGCGTTCAGCACTTCCGGGCGGTTGATCGTAACGACCCGAACCCGCCCCTCGTCCTCGACCTTGCAGAATTTATAGTCCGCCATGGCGTTGTCCTTTCCGGAAAACTTGCTTCAGTCGATAACCCTGGCCGCGCGCAGCCCGGCGATGTCGGAGTCGGAATAGCCCAGCCCCGCCAGCACTTCATCATTGTGCTCACCCACCGAAGGGGCGCGCCTGGGCGCCACCTTCTGCTGGCCTTCCAGCCAGAACGGGCTACTGACCGTCAGCATCTCCTCGCCCTCGAACGGCACCAGCACGCCGGCGGCGATGGCCTGTTCATCCCTCGCCACGTCCTCGATGCGCTGGACAATGCCGAAGATCAGCCCGTTGGCCTCCAGCAGCGGCTTCCATTCCGCGAAATCCTTGCTGGCGAAAATCTCGTCCAGCTTCGCGGTCAGTTCGCCGGCCCGCGCATCACGGTCGGAAGCGGTGGCAAAGTGCGGATCGGCGGCCAACTGGCCGTCCCCCACCACCTCGGCAAAGCGCTGCCAGCGCGCCTCGGTCTGCACCACGGTCAGGATGATCCACTGTCCATCGCGGCAGCGATAATGGTTCAGCGTGGGACGGGCCGATTCATGGCGTGGCGGCTGGATGATGACCGTTTCGCCGCAGATCTGCTGCTGCACCGAATTGGCATTGGCCCACAACCCGTTGGCCAGCAGGGAGGACCCGACCTGCCCCCCCTTCCCGGTCTTCTCGCGCTGATACAACGCCGTGACGATCGCGCCATACACCCCCATGGCCGAAGGGTGATCGCCCATGCCGCTCAGCGAACGGGCCGGGATCGCGTCCGGCCCCGCGCGCACCAGATCCATCAGCCCCGAGCGCGCCCACCAGGCGGTGACGTCAAAGCCCGGCTTTGCCGCCTCCGGCCCAGTCTCGCCGTAGCCGGTGAAGGAAACATAGATCATCCGCTCGTTCAGCGGCGCCAGATCGGCGTAGGCGATGCGCAACTTCTTGCGCACCGGCGGCGGGTAGTTGGTAATGAACACATCCGCCGTGGCAGCCAGGCGATAGAGAATGTCGCGCCCCTGCTCGGAGGCAAGGTCGATCGCCAGGCTCTTCTTGTTGCGCGAGTCCATTTCCCAGTTCGGCGACGTCGGCGCGCCAGCCGGGCGGGTCGCGATGCCACGATACGGATCACCCAGGCCGGGCGGTTCGATCTTGATCACCTCGGCGCCGAAATCGGACATCACCGTCGCCGCGGCCGGGCCGGCGATGTAGCTCGCACAGTCGATCACCTTCAGGCCGTCGAAAATTCTCTGGGTCATGCTGCGGTCTCTATTCGGCGGCGGCTGGAACGTTGCCCATCGGCTCGGTCCGGGTCTGGCGTTCGCCGAACAGGGCGATCACCACGGTTGCCAGCATGAACGCCGCGGACACGCCGAAGATCCAGCGCGGCTCGCCCCGGTCCATGATCCAGCCGAACAGGATCGGCCCGATCGTGCCGCCGATGTTGAAGCCGGTCGTCACGATGCCGAACACCCGCCCCGCGGCCCCCGGCGGTGCGGCGCGGCGCACCAGCATGTCGCGCGAGGGGGAGATCATGCCGGACAGGAACCCCGACAGCCCCATCAGCGCGGTGATCAACGCAGCCCCCGGGCTGAACACCGCAATGGCCAGCGTCAACGCGGCGCAGACGGCGTAGCTGGCGGCGGCGACGTCGCCGTGCCGGCGCGTCATGTCGGCCACGAACCCGCCGGCGAGCACGCCGAAGGCGCTCAACAACAGGAACGCCGTCAGCGCCAAATTGGCCGACGACAGACTCACGCCATAGCCGGACGTAAGCGCGGCCGCGGTGTAGGACTGGATGCCACCCGAGGACAGGCTGAGCAGCGTGAAGAACAGCGTCAGGTTCAGCACCGCGGGCGTCAGCAGCCGGATCTTCGGACCCACCACGCTGGCCGCCGCCGCGCGCTGCGCATGGCCGGCCGTATCCAGATCGGGCGATAACATCAGCGGCACGGCCGCCAGCACACCCAGCACGCCGGCGGTGATCAGCGCCGCCGGCACCCCGGCAGTGGCCGCGATCAGCAGCATCATGCCCGGCGCGATGGCGCCGCCAAGGAACCCGGCGAAGGTATGGATGGAAAACGCCCGCCCGATCCGCGTTTCGGCGATGCGGGCCGACAGGATGGCGTAGTCGGCGGGATGGTAGACGCTGTTGGCGATGCCGCCGAGCACGCCGACCACAAGCATCCAGTTATAGGTCAGGTTGAAGCCCAGCGAGATCCAGCCGAACCCGCCCAGGCAAAGCCCGGCGATCAGCACCCGGCGCGAACCGATGCGATCCACCAGGAACCCCATCGGGGCCTGGGTGAACGCCGAGACAATGTTGAACAGCGTCAACGCCAGCCCGAGCTCGATATACCCGACCCCGAAGCGCTCCTTCAGCAGCGGAAACAGCGGCGGCAGCACCAGGTAATATAGGTGGCTGATCAGATGCGCGCAGGAGATCAGCACGATGGCCTTTCCCTCGCCCCTTCTTTCCTCCGGTCGCGTGAAGGGTTCCCCCGCCGATCGCAGAGCCATGTTCCGTTATCCGTTCCTGGACGTCTTGCGCCGATCATGCCGGCGAAACGTGCGTTCCGACAAGTTTCGCCACCCAATGCACGCCTGCGCCCGGCGCATGACGCACGGCCCAATACGCAGGGCCGCAAATCCTTGCTTGCAAGCAACCCGCGGGGGACTAACCTGACAGCAACACGGTGGATCAAATGGGGGCTTCACGGATGACTCGGATGAACGTTCTGGCCGGCGCGGCTCTGGCACTTTCGCTCGCCCTGCCCCAGGCCGGATCGGCGGCGGTGTTCAAATGGGCCAACAACGGCGACGTCAACGCCATGGACCCCTACACCCGCAACGAGACGTTCCAGCTCTCCTTCGACGCCAACATCTACGAGCCGCTGATCCGCCGCGACCGCAACCTGGCCCTGGAACCAGCCCTGGCCACCAAATGGGAGCAGACCAGCCCCACCGTGTGGCGCTTCACCCTGCGCCCCAACGTCAAATGGCAGGACGGCACCGCCTTCACCGCCGACGATGTGGTCTTCTCCGCCGGCCGCGTGCGCGCGCCCACCTCGGTCATGCGCTCGGTGCTGGCGCCGGTGAAGGAAGTGCGCAAGATCGACGACCTGACGGTCGAATTCGAGACCAACAAGGTCGATCCGATCTTCCCGCAGGAGATCACCACCTGGACGATCATGAGCAAGGCCTGGTGCGAGAAGAATAACGCGACCGAGCCGGTCAATCTCGCGACCAAGGACGAGAACTACGCCATCCGCAACGCCATGGGCACCGGCCCGTTCAAGCTGGTGCTGCGTGAGCCGGACCGGCGCACGATCCTGGAGGCGAACCCCGGCTGGTGGGACAAGCCGGAGCATAACCTCACCCGCGTGGAACTCAGCATCATCTCCAACGCCGCCACCCGCGTCGCCGCCCTGCTGTCGGGCGACGTGGACATGATCTACTCCGTGCCGCCACAGGATGAGGCGCGCATCAAGTCCACCCAGGGCCTCAACCTGATCGTCGGCCCGGAACTGCGCACCATCTTCCTCGGCATGGACCAGTGGCGCGACGAGCTGCCCACCTCCTCCGTCAAGGGCAAGAACCCGTTCAAGGACGCCCGCGTGCGCCAGGCCTTCGTGCTGGCGATCGACGAGGACGCGATCGCCGC
>CAINEA010000932.1 GCA_903847525.1 uncultured Acetobacteraceae bacterium
GACGGCCGTCCGGTTACGATCTCCGGGTTGGTTATTGTGCCGTCGAAACCCGCGCCGCCTTCCGGGCGCCCGATCGTCGCCTGGCTGCACCCCACCACCGGCGTCGCCACCGCTTGCGCCCCGACCCTCGGCCCGGCCCCGTTCGGGCAGATCCAGGGCCTGCCCGAGTTCCTCGCCGCAGGTTATATCGTTGTCGCAACCGACTATGCCGGCCTCGGCAACCCCGGCACGCACCCCTACCTTGTCGGCGCCAGTGAGGCCCGGGCGGCGCTGGATTCCGTCCGCGCCGCCATCCGCCTGCCCGGCACGCGGGCGGGCAGCCGCTTCGCCGCCTGGGGCCATTCCCAGGGTGGCCACGCCGCGCTGTTCGCCGCCCAGTTCGCCGCTTCCTATGCCCCTGAGTTGCAACTCGTCGGCGCCGCCGCGGCCGCACCCGCCACCAACCTCGCCGCCCTGATCGAGCAACCTGGCCGGGATCCGCTATGGGGCGTTCTGCTGTCCTATACGGTCTGGTCCTGGTCACGCGTGTTCAACGCCGACCCCGGCGGGGTTATCCCCCCAGGTGGCCATCCGACCATCGAGGCCACGGCCAGGATCTGCCTGGAATCCGCCGCCGAGCTGAAGCAATTGCAAACCGCCTCAGCCCCGCTGAGCAGCGTTCAGGTCACACCCGATACAGCCTGGCAGGCCCTGCTCAACGGCAATGCGCCGTCGCCGCAACGCATCGCCACGCCTGTCTTTCTGGCCCAGGGCGACGAGGACCCGGTCATCGTCCCCGCCCTCACCCACGAGTTCGCCCGGCGCCTTTGCCAGGCACAAACCCCGGTGCGCTATGACGCCATGCCGGGGGTCGACCACTACACCGCCGCGGTCCGCAGCGCCGCCGCGGCCGCCGTTTGGATCGCCGGCCGCTTTGCCGGGACCCCGCCCGAAAACGACTGCGACCATTTGCCATAGACCGGACCAGTCCCAAGCCACTAGCCTCGGTGCCGCTGTCGGTCCGTCCCAACAAGGAAACAACCATGTCGGCCAGCTCGATCCCCCAGCACAGCCAGTGGGCCCTGTCGCCGGATGTCTATTTTCAACGCGCCGAGGCGCTGCTACCGCTGCTGCGCCAGCATGACGCGGACAGCGAGCGTGCGCGATCCGTCCATCCGGAAATCGTCGCGGCGATGAAACAGGCCGGCCTGTTTCGTATCCTGCAGCCCTCCCGCCTCGGCGGCGCGGAACTGGACCTGCGCAGCATGCACCGCGTCGTCCGCACGCTCGCCACCGCCTCTCCCTCCGCCTCCTGGATCCTGATGGTGCTGCTGGCCCATAGCTGGATCCTCGGCATGTTCGACGAGCAGGTGCAGGACGAGATCGCCGCCGAGGACCCCGACACGATCATTGCCGGCTCGCTCGCCCCAACCGGGCGCGCCGTGCCCGCCCCTGGTGGCTGGCGCGTCACCGGCCGCTGCCCGTTCGCCAGCGGCGTCGATCATGCCACATGGAACCTGATGGGTTTCCGGCTCGACCCAGACGCCCTCGCCGCCGATCCCACGCTGCCGCCCGCGATCCACGTGCTGTCACCGCTGCGCGACCACGCGGTGCACGACAACTGGCACACGATGGGTCTGCGCGGCACCGGCAGCAAAGAGCTTGTGCTGGACAACGTCTTCATCCCCGCCCATCGCTCCATGCCGACACCGGCGCTGTATGGCAGCGAGGGGGTGTGGGGCGGGCGGCATCCGAGCTGGCTGCATCGCATGCCCGTACGCCCGGGCCTGGCCTATCATGTCAGCGCGCCGGTGCTTGGACTGGCGCAACGCTTCCTGTCGGACTTCGTCGCCATCACCCGCGTGCGCGACGACAAATACACCGGCACACGCAAGGTCGACGCGCCAGGCCTGCAGCTGCGCGTGGCGGAATCTTCCCTGGACATCAAGGCGGCGGAATTGCTGCTCGACCGCGTGGCAGACGATTTCGACACCCTAGCGCGCGAGCGGCGGCTGCCCAGCACCGAGGAATTCGTCGATCTGCGCTATTCGATCGCCTATGCGGTGGAACGCTGCCGGGTCGCGGTGGAACGCCTGTTCGCCGCTGCGGGCGCCAACGCCACCTACGACGCCTCCAGGCTGCAGGATCTGTTCCGCGACCTTACCGTCGCGTGCCACCACGGAACGGTGGACTACGACGTGAACGCCGAGCAGTACGGCCGCGTACAGCTTGGTCTGCCGCCGACGCGCCCGATTACCTAGACAAACAGCGCGGGCGTCAGCCCGGCCATGTCAGGATTTTTTCGACGGTTCCGTGCTGCCCTTGAGGATCAGACTGGCCGCGGGCGCACCGGGCTTCAGCTTCTCGGTCGCGCTCTTCTTGGGCTTCTTCACTTCCCGGTTCGACTTCTGCTGGCCTTTTGCCATGGCGGGCGTCCTTCAAAAAAAGAGATGGCGACGATACGGTCGGGAACATACCGACAGCAGCCTGGACCGAACATGAGCCTTCGCGCGCGATCGGCGCGTCGTGCGCTCACCCTACCGCATTTCCCTGGATGACGCGATGACGCAGTATGCCCGTGTTTTGAGGACAAGTTTATGTCCCGATCATGGCAGTGATCGACGCGTTCACTTCAGTCACATTCAGAACCGCGGTGAGCGGCGTTGATTTGATGAGGCCGGATACGATGGGTGATATGGACCGATTCTACCTTGCAATGTCCGCGATGCGGCCCGTCTGGGTAGCCGACGCGGGAGGTGTCCGGTGATTGCGGCCATTGACTCAGGTGATTGGAAGGTTTTCGCACAAGACGAACTCACACCGGTAGCCTGGGTTGGATCTGGCGAGAAGTTATCGATATTCAGCAACTCGCTGTATCGCCACGATGGTGGGTTGATCATGGCCTATCGGGTTGCGACGCCGGACGGTCGGCGGCGCATCGCCACCTGTCGATTGCGCGAGGATTGGAGCGTGGTTTCCGGCAGCGTGCAGCCATTTTCCGATGACTTGACCTATTTCGATGAGCCCAAGGCCAATCCCGCCTCTGGGTCATGGGTTGCCGATCCGCGGTTCGTCACGCTGCAGGCGCGACTATATCTGCACTTCAATTCCGGCTCCAATCCACGACCGAACCGGATTTATTTGGTTGAAGTGGATCCTGTGACACTGACCCCGGCCAGCCCGGCGCGTGAGGTCGTCCGAACCGGTTCGCGCCAGGAAATCGAGAAGAACTGGATATTCTTCGAACACGGCGAGGCGGTGTATGTTGTCTACAGTTTCGCTCCGCTGGTGATCCTTCACGCGGACCTGACCGATGTGAACCGCGTGCGCTGCACCCCCGCCTTCCGGCATGAATGGGATGCGGCCTGTTATGAGGGCGCCTATGGCCAGATCCGCGGGGGCGCGACACCGGTTGACGTGAACGGTCGGTTTCATTTCATCTGTCATTCGGCCTTCCGCACCGATCCTGGATTAAACGCGGGGGCTGAACCCGAAGATATTTGCTATGTCGTGCCGCTCGTAGTGCTGGATGGCACGCCGCCGTTCGCGCCACTTTTGCACAGCAGCCGACCTGTTCTGGAAGCGACCATGAGCGAACAGGCAATGCCCTTTCTGCCCCGGTTGGATCCACGCTGTTGCGAATCCGTCTATCCTGCCGGTACCGTCGTAGATGGCGCTGACCTCATCGTTTCGTATGGTCTAAATAATCGATACGCCGTTTTGCGGCGCATGCCGCGATCCGAATGGGCAGGATCGCTGGTGCCGGTCATGAGACACGGGACAGTCAGGCCGCAATCCCGCAACTGGTTGACCGCCGGGCAAGCCTCGCCCATGGGCAATCGTCCGGCTTCTGCACGAATGCAACTGCGCGCCTATTGGTGGCGGTCCGAGCAGGTCAGCGTACGGGATCCCAAACGCGCGGATAAACTGGGCAATGGCGGCTTTGTGCACGGCAATTTCGGAGACTATGCGGTACCGCCGGTGATCAGCCGCATCACCGGCCTGCCGATCACACCGCCGGTCGGGGCCGGTCCCATGCTGTATACGATCGGCTCGTTGATCCAGGTTCTGTCCGATGGCGATGCGGTTTGGGGAACCGGGATGAACGGCGGCACCGCGGAGCATTGGAAAGTACCGCGCGAGTTGCATGTATATGCCACGCGTGGCCCGATCTCTCAGGAGTTCCTGCGCAGGCGCGGTTTCGATACCGGACGTGTTTCACGCACCTTTGATCCGGGGAGCCTGATCGGCACCCTGTTTTCATCGGAGATCGACCTGCTACGCGCGCAATCACCGTATCGGCGGCGGAACTTCATCCTGATCCCGCATTATCGCGACGAACGAGCGATGCGCCGGATCTACTCCGCGCAGGCCGAAAATATCCGCTCGGTCGACACGCCGTTCTTTGAACTCCTGGGGGAGATCCTGAGCGCAGAGCTGGTGGTTTCGAGCTCGCTGCATGGCCTTGTGATGGCAGAGGCCCTGGGCGTTCCTGCGATCTGGCATCGGCCGCTGATGGGCGAGGACGAGTTGAAGTTCAACGACTATTATCTCGGCACGGATCGTTGGCGCATCCTGCGTGCGGACAGCCTTGCCGAGGCGCTGCGCGCCACGCCCATGCGGCTACCGGAATTCGACACGGCGGCGATGCTCGCAACCTTTCCGAGCGCTGCAGAGTTGGAGGCGTTGGGGATTCTGGTTCGCACCAGGGCGGTACAGCTCGATACCCCTGTCCGGATGTCCGCACCGCCCCCTGGAATACGCATGCTCACTGGCTGGTCGCCGCCCGAGCCGCACGGGGTCTGGTCGATCGGATCGGAGTCGGTAATGGAGATCGAGTTGGGCGATCTGGCAAAGGACGCCCTGGTGCTCGAACTTACCCTGCATCCGCTCATGCCTGGCCCAGAAAAGCCCCAGCTTCTGCAGGTGGTGTGCGACGGGCGGGTGCTGCTGACCCACGAATTCTCCGATGCCGCCCCCAGGCAATTCTCCTTGCCGCTGCAAGCGATCGAGCGGAACGAAGAACCGCTGACCTTGATCTTTAGGATCGGTTCGCCGACCAGTCCGGCGAGCCTTGGCAACAGCGGAGACACGAGGCGGCTTGGGGTTTCGCTGAACGTCGTTCTTCTCAGGCGCAACCGGGACGGTTAAGCCGCCCGCCCGAACAATCCGCCCAGCTTCGCCAGCGTGGTCAGATGCTGATCCGCGTCGCCGTAGAGCTTGTCGATCATGGTCATCCGCTTGAAATAGTGTCCTGCCTTGTACTCCATCGTCATGCCGATGCCGCCATGCAACTGGATGGCTTCCTGGCCGACATGGCGGCCGGCCCGGCCGATCTGTACCTTGGCGGCGGCCATCGCCCGCTTGCGCTCCACAGGGTTGGTTTCATCCGCCGTCACCGTCGCGAACAGCGCCATGCTGCGCGACTGCTCCACGCCTACCAGCATATCCACGGAACGGTGCTGCAAGACCTGGAACTCGCCGATTGCCCGGCCGAACTGCTTTCTGGTTTTCAGGTAGTCCAGTGTCAGTTCGTGCATGGAGGCAAGCACCCCCACCGCTTCCGCGCACAGGGCGGCGATGCCGCGATCCACCGCGTGCTCGATCCCCGGCAGGGCGGCTTCGGGCTCCCCGACCGCTTCGGCCATTGCGTTGGCGAAGGTGATTTCCGCACCGCGCAGCCCATCCTGCGTCGGGTAGCCGCGACGGGTTACGCCGGCGGCCTTTGCGTCCACCAGGAACAGGCCGATGCCGGCGCGGTCCCGCTGGCCGCCGGACACACGGGCGCTGACCAGGATCTGGTCGGCACAATCGCCGTGCAGCACCACGCTCTTGGCGCCATTGAGTAGCCAGCCCTGACCATCCCGCATCGCCGTGGTGGTCACGTCGGCGAGGTCGTAGCGTGAATGCCGCTCCACGTGGGCGAACGCCAACAGGCGCTTGCCGTTGGTGATCGCGGTCAGGATATCGGTCTTCTGCGCTGCGCTGCCCATGGAGCGGATCAGGCCACCGCCGAGGATCACGGTGGCGAAATACGGCTCCAGCAACAGGCCGCGGCCGAATGCTTCCATCACCAGCATCGTCTCGACCGGCCCGCCGCCATAGCCGCCATATTCTTCGCCGAACGGCAGGCCGAGCAGGCCCAGTTCGGCAAGTTGGGCCCAGATCGCTCGGCTCCAGCCATCGGGCTCGGCGCTGTAGGCCTTGCGGGCCTCGAAGCCGTACTTGTCCGCCACCAGCCGGTCCACGCTGTCTTTCAACAGGCGCTGGTCGTCGCTCAGATCGAAATCCATCGGTATTACAGTCCTATTTCTTAACAGGCCCAGAGTTCACAGGCCCAATATGGCTTTGGCGACGATGTTGCGCTGGATTTCGTTGGACCCGCCATAGATCGAAACCTTGCGGTTGTTGAAATATTCCGGCGCCGCGGTGGCGGCTGAATCAGGGCCGATCATCGGCTCGTTCGATCCGTCCTCGTGCCACTGGTACGGCAGCACATAGGGTCCGACCACATCCATCACGATCTCGGTCAATGCCTGCTGGATCACGGAACCCTGGAGCTTCAGGATGGAGGAAGCCGGGTTGGGCTTGCCCTTCACCTGATTTCGTTCCTCCGCCACCACGCGCAACTGGGTCATTTCCAGCGCCTTGAGCTGCACCTCGATTTCCGCGATGCGCTCCTGGAAGCGCAGATCCTCGCTCAGCGGCGCGCCGCCAGCGAATTCCAGCTTGGCGATTTCCTTGATCCGCGCCACCTGCGCCTTGGACTGGCCGACACGGGCGATCCCCGTGCGCTCGTTGCCGAGCAGGAACTTGGCGTAGTCCCAGCCCTTGTTCTCCTCGCCGACCAGATTTTCGACGGGAACCTCGACATCATCGAAGAACACCTCGTTCACCTCATGCCCGCCGTCGATCAACTGGATCGGGCGGACGGTGATGCCCTTGGTGGCCATGTCGATCAGCAGGAACGAAATCCCCTCCTGCTTCTTGGCCGCCGGGTCGGTGCGCACCAGGCAGAAGATCCAGTCGGCGTGCTGGCCGAGCGTGGTCCAGGTCTTCTGGCCGTTGACGATATACTTATCCCCGACGCGCTCGGCCTTCGTACGCAGGCTCGCCAGGTCGGAGCCGGAGCCGGGTTCGGAGAAGCCCTGGCACCACCAAATGTCCAGATTGGCTGTTTTGGCCAGGAAGCGCTGCTTGGTCGCGTCGGACCCGAACTGCGCGATCACTGGGCCGACCATGGAGGCGTTGAAGGCGAGCGGTCCAGGCACGCAAGCCTGCTGCATCTCGTCCTGGTA
>CAINEA010000933.1 GCA_903847525.1 uncultured Acetobacteraceae bacterium
CATGCGAAGACGCAGAGGCGCGGCCATGTCGAACATCCTGCTGTTCAACAGCGTGAATCACATCTGTCCCCGCGTCGGCAAGCCTTCGTGAGTCTCACACCAAAGGATTTGGTATAAGTCCTGCATCGTAGAAGAAGCAGTAGAAAGAATCGCATTGTCGTCCTTGGTGTCAAAGCGACGTGTCTCCATCGCGCGCAACTTCAACGCTTCGGCAGGAGGTTAGCCGATCCGCTTGGCCACATCGTTGGCATTGACGCAACCGGCCAATAAACCGACGAACAAAACTCCGCAAACACTAATGCGAAAACTGGCCATATCAAATTTGAATCATCATTTTATGTCAGCCTAAAATTGCGATTTGTAATCTGGGCCGTATCGGCAAAGAAAGCAATCCGGAAATACTGTGGATGCGGAGAAGCCGCCCTCGAATAACGAACCTGAGGCGTCGACCACGTCATCTGCGCCGTTGCTGGGCCTATCTTTTCAAATTCGCAACAACCGTCCTGAAGCAATCCTTGCCCCCTCCGCCATAGCCGACATCTTCGCCCAGACCACATCATCCGCCACCTTGCCCCGCCCGGCCGAAGTATCGAAGCCGCAATCTACGCCGGCGATAACGCGTTTCGGGTCGCCGACGGCGCGGGCCACGCGTTCGATGCGTTCGGCGATCACTTCCGGGTGCTCGATGAAGTTGGTCAGGGGGTCGATGACGCCTGCGACGATGATCTGGTCGGGGTGCAGCGTCTGCTTTTCCAGCACGTGGTATTCGTGGGCGTGGCGGGGGTTGGCGAAGGGCAGCACGAGGCCGCCGACATTGGCGTGCAGCAGCACCGGCAGCACGTCTTGCAGTGGCACGTCGCAATCGTGCGGGCCTTCGTAGTTGCCCCAGCAGACATGCAAGCGCACGCGGTCGCGCGGGATGTTCACCAAGGCGCGGTTGATGGTGCCGATCACGCGCTCGACGAATTCCAGGAAGTCCGATAGCGGGCGGTCCTGGTAGGTGATGTGGCGTTCCATGGCCAAATCCGGCGCGTCGATCTGCAGCAGGAAGCCGCTGCGGACGATGGTTTCGTATTCCACGCGCAACGCCTCGCCCAGCGCATCCAGATAGGCCTGCTCGCTGTCATAAAACGCGTTCAGCATGGCGGCGGCGACGATGCCGGGGGAGGGGGCGGTGAAGAAGGGTTCGGCGAAGCCCCTGGGCTGGGCGGCCAGGCAGGCGCGGAAATCGTTGCACTCGGCTTCCACCAAGGCGCGGTCGAGGTATTTCACCTCGCCGATCGCCTGCGGCACCGTGGCGGTGTTGCTGACGGAGACGGTGGCGGCGTGGCTGGCAGCCTGCTGGGCGCGGTAGCCGGCGTATTTGGCGACGTCGGCGAAGATGCGGCGGTTCCAGGCACCGCCGAAGCCGCTCATGCGATGGCGGACATACAGGAAGAACGCCTCGCGCTGCTGCTCGCCGTTGTTGCCGATGTCGATGCCCGAGGCGATCTGCTGCGGAACCACCCAGTTCAAGGCCTGCTTGGCCAAAGCTGCCAGTTCCGCCTCGTCCACCTTCTGTCCGGCGGAACGGTCGGCATACATCTGGGTAAGCTCCTTCGGCCGGGGCAGGCTGCCGCAATGCGTCGTCAGAATCCGCTCGCTCGAATGCAGCATGACATTTCCCCCAAAAGGCCTCGTTGGCCCGATGCTTCCGTCTGGCTAGGACGCTGTCAATGCCGCACACTGTGGGGGATCAGGTTGAGCGGGTGAAGGGAAGGAAGGCGAGGGGCTCTGCCCCCTCGACCCCCGCCAAAGGCGAGCCTTTGGAATCCATCCATTCGTTTGGGAGGGCAAGGAGGGCCGACCGAGACCTTGCAAGGTCCGAGTAGGCCCTCCTTGCCCTCCCAAACCAGTAGAGGGTTCTAAGGGCTTGCCCTTAGCGGGGTTAAGGGGCGGAGCCCCTTACCTTCCTTCCCTCCACCTGCCCCGCCAGAACCACCGCAGTCTGGAGCAATACCGCATGAGCCGCATCGCCTATGTGAATGGACGTTATCTGCCGCAGCGCGACGCCAGCGTGAACATCGAGGATCGGGGGTATCAGTTCGGGGACGGGATCTATGAGGTGGTGCATCTGTACCAGGGGCGCTTCATCGACGAGGATCTGCATTTGGCGCGGCTGGAGCGCAGCCTGGGGGAGATCGACCTGCCGATGCCGATGAGCCGGCCGGCGTTGGTGCATGTGCTGCACGAGGTGGCGCGGCGGA
>CAINEA010000934.1 GCA_903847525.1 uncultured Acetobacteraceae bacterium
GATCAACTCACCCGCTTCACGGAAGCGATTCTTCTGGGCGCCGGGGTGCCCCGCCACAAAGCCGAAGTGACCGCCGCCAACCTGATTTCCAGCAACCTGCGGGGCGTGGATTCGCACGGCATTCAGTTGCTGCCGTTTTACGTCGAGCAGTTGCTGGCGGGCGAAGTGGACGCGCAGGCCGATGGCGAGGTGCTTGCCGAATTCGGCAGCATCCTGCACTTCGATGCCCGCAACGCGCTGGGCCAGTGGGTGGCCGAAACCTGCTGCGGGCACGCCATCCGCATCGCCAAGGCCCGCGACGTGCTGTATCTTGGACGCGGCAATTGCTTTCCCATTGCCATGGAAGGCGCCTTGAAGCTCAAAGAAATCAGCTACATCCACGCTGAAGGCTACGCTGCCGGCGAAATGAAACATGGTCCGATCGCGTTGATCGACAAGAACGTGCCGGTCATCGCCATCGCCCCGTCCGGCCCGCTGTTCGAGAAAACCGCGTCCAATCTGCAGGAAGCCGCTGCCCGTGGCGGCAAGATCATCGTCCTGTCGGATGCCGCCGGCGCGGCCAAGCTAAAGGGAATCGCCACCGAAACGGTGATCCTGCCCACGGTGGATCCGTTCGTCGCACCGATCCTGTATTCGATCCCGGTGCAACTGCTCGCCTATCACGTCGCGGTGCTGAAAGGCACCGACGTGGACCAGCCGCGCAACCTCGCGAAATCCGTGACCGTGGAATGAGGCGGGGCCGTCAACGTATCGGTGATGGCTTGAGGCTTGCCGAGACGGCGCAAACTCTCCATCCTCGGTTTGCCGGAGGATATGATTGGGATCGGCGCGCAAGGGAGTCCCGAATGATCCATCAGAACAGTAGTCCACTGGGTTCCCCTCCACCTCCGCCGGACAAACAGCAAAAGCAGCCCGACCGCTTCGCCTTCACGCCGATGGGTCCGCCGCCACCCGAGGCGAATTGATGCCCTGTCCAAGCCCTGGGCACATGGCACCCCCCTTTTCGTTCGACACGTAATGGAGATGAGCATGATGAGTGTATCGATGAGCCCTTTGGGTCCGCCGCCGCCGCCGGCGGGTCTCGTCTGCGTTCCCCTCGGACCACCGCCCCCGCCTACAGGCAAGCTCTTAGCGCCACTGGGCCCGCCACCGCCCCCCCCGGTCGTGGACCTCACGCCACTCGGGCCGCCGCCACCGCCCGGCGGCGCAATCCGCCACTAGTCATTTCGGCGGCTGTTTGTGCGGATAGGTTGACGCGCGTCAACAGACCTAGGCTCGTATTTGTTTGCCTAGCACCCCCGATGGCTGGGCCGCGCGAGGCAACGAGCCAAATACCTGTCCGTACGCCGCTACTTCCTCCGCACATCTCAGATGAACGCCATTCAGCCGGCGGGCGCCGTCGCCGGAGGCGTCGGCAGACTTTGTTGCGAACCCGGGGTGATTTCAAGTGACTGAAATCCAGGTGTATCGGCGGGGCTTGGGTATACAATGAGAATAATGGCTGTTTCCATGATCCGAAACGATGCGGATATCGTCGCTTCGTTCCTGGGTCATTGTGGCGCGTTGTTCGACCGGGTCTTTGCGGTTGACCATTATTCCTCGGATGGCACGGCTGAGATGTTGGCCGCCGCCACCCGGAAGATGCCGCTCACGTTGCGAACCTTTCGTCAGCGCGATAAGCGACAGGGCGATATCCTGACCGCCTTGGCCCGTGAAGCCTTTGCCGATGGCGCCGATTGGGTGGTGCCGCTCGATGCGGACGAATTTCCCGAGGTCGCGGACCGCGCGGCCCTGGAGGCCATGTTCCATCGGGCCGGAGACCACCCGGTGGCCAGGCTGCGCTGGCGGAATGCGCACCCGATGGTGCCTGGCCGCTTCGATCGCTTCGAAGCGTCCGGACGGTATGAGGTAGCCGCCCGCGCCGCGTCCTACACGAAAGTGGCGTTGCGCCGGAACCTGCTGGCGGAGATGCCGGATTTCGCCTTGTCGCATGGCAGCCACGGCATAACGCAGGACGGCCGCATGGCAGACATCGCTCATCCGGAGGTCGGCCATCTCCGCCATATACCCTTCCGTTCGAAGGAGCGATTCGAGGCGAAAATCGCACAGGGCATCCTGACAGCCGATCTTCGTACCCAGAAACCGGAGGGTGAGTCCTCCCACTATCGCGAGATCCAGCGGCTGTTTGCCTCGGTGGGACCGACGCCCAGCGTATTGCGCCGCATCGCACTCCACTATGGCGAGGCGGACGCCCTGACCGGGGGTGAACCGAGCGCCATCGAGGGCGATTGGGCGCCCTGCGCTGCCCCGCTCAACCTGCCCTCCGGCGCGACCTGCGCGGCCGAGATCAGCGCGGTCGAGAAGACGTTGAACTGGGAGCCGGAACCGCTTTTCCCGAAATCCGATCTGTCCGCCGATCTCGGTCTGCGGGACGTCACTCTGCGGCGGGATTGGCGGCGCGCGATCGTGGCTTTCGGCAAGAACCTTCTGCGCTGAGAGGTTGCCCGCCGCTGGACCGTGGTCAGGGGCGCCGCGTGATCGCGCTTCCAAGGCCCGTGCGGCGATAGGTTTCCAGATCGCCCACCGGCGGCAACTCGATCGCGCCGTGGTCCGGGCAGTCGATCTGCTCCAGCGCCGCGGCGAAACGGGTTCGGGCCAGGATCTGGGTCTCGGCGCGCAGCAGTTTCGAATCCCTGACATACGGGCCGACGAACGGATTGGTATTGATTTCGTAAAAAATCGGTTTGCCCTCATGCAGCCCATGATCGGCGCGGCCGAATTCGATACAGGCGATATCGAAGGCTCGCCGGCTGGCATCGGCGAAACGGTTCGACAGGACCGCATCATATTCGTCCGCCACGATGCTTTCCGCCAGCATTTCCCACTGCCCGGTCTTTACCAGCCAGTTGTCATCCACAGCGATGTGGTCGAGGGAGAGGGTCGACGCGGCCCGCAACGTCCCCCATTTATGCCAGATTCCCTCGGCGTAGGGTGAGGAACAGAACTCGATCACGAGCATGCCGCGTAGCGGCACGCCATCCGACTGCAGCTTCGCAAGGGCGGCTTCGAGCTCACGCCGATCCAGGATCAGCGCGCTGCCTGATTTCAAATGGTCGTTTTCCGACCGGAGGAAGACGGGAAACCGATCCGGCTGGGGGTTGTCGTCTGCCCGATAGGCGCGGAAGGGATTGATGCCGTGGCGGTGCATCTCCCGCAGGAATTCGAGCCGCAGTTTCACGCGCGCCGGATCGTTCAGCACGCGCAGACCGGCCTGTCGCAGCGCTTGGTACAGGCACGACACGGCCCGGGTTTCCGCCGGGGTCAGGCGTTCCAGATCGGTGAAGACATAGGTCGCCTTTGCGACCTCGGTCTGCTGGATGATCCGCTCATAGGTCAGCACCTCCACTTCGGGAATCGGGAAACCGAATGTGGCATCCGCCAGACTTTGCAGCGTGTAGCTGTGGTCCGACGTGGTCAGGAAGCGGATCATCGCCGCATTGGGACCCTTACGAGCCCTTCGCGCGTGGCGGCACCAGCTTCATCTTGGAGATATGTCGGGTGGGGGAGGGGGAGCCATCGGGATAGACCCCGCGCGTATACCATTTTTGCCAGCCCTGTTCGGTCGCCGCGGGCTCGTCGCGCATCAGGCGGGCATTGAAATCGGTCCGGCCCGCCGCCCATTCGGCGAAGCGC
>CAINEA010000935.1 GCA_903847525.1 uncultured Acetobacteraceae bacterium
GCTCGGTGACGGCATCGCAGATGCGCCAAAACTTCCTCGCCGCTGAGGCCGTGCATGCGCATGTCGAGAACAATCGCCGCCGGCCTGATTTGCTCCGCCAGGTCAAGGCCCTGCGCCCCCGCATCGGCTTCGATGACGGACAGACCGGCCCCCCCCCAGAATCGACTTCAGCGCCCAACGAATATCCGGATCATCATCGATGACAAGAATGGGAGACTGCGGTTCCATTTAGGACTATTTCCATGCATACATGCAGACGATGGGGTAAAAGGCCACGCAGCTTGGTCAAGCTACTTACAGGCCGCGGACGAGTTTGGCCGTCACGGAGAAGAATATTCCCCATTTTCAGCTGGCGTATCGCCGAAAAAATGAACAGAGATGACTTATGATCGCGTCACGTCACCTCCCCTGGTTTCCATGCATTCCGACGTTAGTTCCGCATATAATTACCGTCAAGTAAAAACCCAGGTGCTCCCGTCAGTAAGATCACTTTGGGAAGGAACGTCGGCCTACACTCCATATAGCCGCACTCGGACTAGTCATATGTGGCGAAAATCGCAACTATTTACGAATAAGACCGAACCTTATATAATGTAAAATAGAAAATACATGCACTTAAAATATTCTGACGAACCTTGACAATATCGACATTATCTACATTTCAGTGCACCAACCCCCGTCCTGAGGGCCAAATGTCGGACAAACATATCGTCTATGCGGGTCGAGTGTGGCTGGGCCGAATGGCGCGGCGGCTCTGCCCGATCGCTCTCATGAATCGCAGTGCCGGTGCGGGCCACGTCACCAGTCCGGGCAGGAAGATCACAGGCAACCATGCGGCCGACACCGGTTGTCGCCGAAAGCTCCGGCCACGACCCGCTCCGCTATCTGGGCAGGTCGCGCTCCGGAGTTCTCGGGCTGACTTGCACGCAGGTCGGCGTGGCGAGGGAGTGCCTGTCCTAGGCGGCGCCCAACGCCGTGTCGAAGTCTTCCTGGCGTATCCGCAGTTCCGACATGTTGACCAGCGTGGCGCCGGCGATCGGAAATACCCGGCGAATGGCGTTCATGGCAGCCCGGTCGCAGACGAAGCGGACTTCTGCCGCCGATAGCCCGTCTGTCCGTTCAGCCAACCGGTTGACATCCACCGTGACGTCCATCGGTTTGGCGCGCAGATGCACCGCCAGTACCGCCTGGCGGGCTTGTAGGTTGGGCTTGGGCACTTCCAGCTGATAATCGAGCCGCCCCGGCCGCAAAAGCGCGTCGTCGACGATATCCCGCCGGTTGGTCGCGGCGACCACCCAGACGTCTTTGAGCGTCTCAACCCCGTCCAACTCCGTCAGCAATTGGCTCACCACGCGGTCGGTGACCGGCGAGCGATCCAGGCCGCGCTTGGGCACCAGCGCATCCACCTCGTCGAGGAACACGATGCAGGGCGATACCTGGCGTGCACGGGCGAACAATTCCCGCACGGCACGTTCCGAATCCCCGACATATTTGGATAGCAGTTCCGGTCCCTTGATGCTGATGAAGTTCAGGTTGCTCTGGGACGCGAGCGCCTTGACGATCATCGTTTTGCCGTTGCCGGGCGGCCCATAGAGCAGGATTCCGCGCGGTGGCCGCACGCCCGCATGTTCAAACAGGCCAGGTTGCGCCAAAGGCCAGGCGATCGCCTCCTGCAGCGCTGCCTTGATGTCGTCCAGACCTCCAACGTCCTCCCATCGCACGTTCGGCACCTCCACCGACAGTTCCCGTAGTCCCGACGGTTCAACCTCGCCCAGTGCCACGCTAAAATCCGCCATCGTGACTTCCATGCCCATCAGGGTTTCATACGGCACCGGACCGGCGCCGGGCGCGATAAGCGGCAGATGCCGATGCAAAGAGGCCATCGCTGCCTCCCGGCAAAGCGCGGACAGATCCGCCCCTGTATAGCCATGGGTGACCTCCGCCAGTGCCAGGCGATCCACATCCTCGGCGACCGGCATGCTGCGGTAGTAAATTTCCAGGATCTCCGCCCGGCCGCTCGTATTCGGGACAGAGATGGCGATCTCTCGATCGAACCGCCCCGGGCGACGCAAAGCGGGGTCGATGCTGTCGGGCCGGTTTGTGGCGGCCATGACGATCACGTCGCCGCGCCCCTTCAGCCCATCCATCAGGGACAGAAGCTGAGCGACGACTCGCTTTTCCACCTCCCCCTCGACCCGGTCACGTTTCGGCGCCAGAGAGTCGATTTCATCGAAGAAGATGATGGCAGGCGCGCGCTTTGCCGCATCCTCGAATATTTTGCGCAGCCGCGCCTCGCTCTCACCGTAGAACTTCTGGATAATCTCCGGTCCGCTGACATAGAAGAACGCGGAGTTCGTCTCATGCGCGATGGCCTTGGCCAGCAGCGTCTTGCCGCAGCCCGGCGGGCCATGCAGCAGCACGCCCTGGGGCGGCTTCATGCCCAGCCGCTCGAAGATCTCCGGGTGGGTGAGCGGCAATTCGATCATCTCGCGGATCTTGCGGAGTTCCTGCTCCATGCCGCCGAGATCGTCGTAGGTGATGACGTCTTCCGCTTGCGGTGCGTTGGCCCGCGGCCGCTCTACCACCAATATGGTGTCGGGCTGGATCAGCACGGGGCCGTCCGGTTCGGTCTGGCTGACGTCGAAATCGCGGTGCGTGGCGCCGAACAGGGCCGCCCGAACACGGTCTCCGACATGCAACGCCAGACCGTCCAGGCGGCGGGCCATGTAGTCCAGTTCGTCTTCCTGGATCTGCGCGGGACCGACCGGCACCAGCACGACGCGCCGCGCAGGATAATGGGCGGTTTTCCGGACGTTCACTGGCTGGCCCAGCGCGGCACCGGCGTTGACCCGGGTGACGCCGTCCATCTGGATGACCGACTGCCCGCGTTGTTCCTTGAAGGTCGGCATGGCCTTGGCGACGGTCGTGCGTGCGCGTCCCTGAACCGTCAGGATATCGCCGGGGGCCGCATTGATCTGCTTCAGCGTGTCGGGATCGACGCGGACAATCCCGCGGCCGATGTCTTCCCGCCGGGCTTCGGCAACATTCAGCTGCAGCGTTTCATCTGGCACGGCCGGCTCGGGTCTCTTGTTCGCCACAATCGCCTCCTTCGATGAACGGATACAAACTTCAGCCGCGCTTTATCGTCAGAAATTCAACGGTAATACGCGATGGCAAATAGCGGTCGACGTGGTGCAGGGCGCCGATAAACAGGATTCCCAGTTCGTTTTCGCCAAGCGTTTCACCGATCCGTTTGGCGATGAACCGGTCGCGACGCTTCAGGAGATCGGAAGCGTCCGCTTCGTTATGGTCCGGCGCCTGCAAGATCCGGTATTCCTCGAGAAGCAATTCCAGCGCCTCCGTTCCGACCAGTATCGCGCCACGCTCGATCAGCACGCTCAGCAGCCTGTGGTTCTCGCTGCCTTGCGCGGTCATCTGCGCCACCATCTCCGCTTCGTGGTCGCATACCGGCAGGCTATCCTGATATAGTTTCACATGCTGCAACGGCCCGCCAAAGCGTTCGATCGCCTGGTCGACAGCGTCGTGGATCGCATGCCAGATGGCGGTATACTCCTCGCCACGCTCCTCCCATTTCTCGTCGCCGAAGCGGGCGATAAAGGCGGCCTTATAGCCGGATGCCGCGGAACCCATGTCCGCGCTGCTATGGACGACCGGAACGTAGAGCAGGTGAGCCATCGTGATGTGTCCATCCCAGGGGTTGCATTGCTGTCGCCATACGACACAGGAAGGGACGGTTCATGCAATCTCAGGCCTGCTTCTTCAGACGAACCTCCAGGACCCCGTTGTGCAGTTTCAGTTGCGGCGCCTCGCCGGACAGTTTCGCCTGGACCAGGACTTCCTTGCGATACAGCCGGTCGCCCGCCTTGGCGTCCAGCAACAGGATATCCCCATCCATCAGGCACCTGATGTCTTGGCGTCGAACCCCTGGAAGCTCGAATAGGAACACGGCTTCGTCGGCCTCATCGAACTCGTCGGTTACCGGCTCGACAACCTCGATGTCCGTGCGCTTGGGAGCCCGCTTGGCGGTCGTTCGCGGGGGAGGTCGGCTGGCTTCCTCTTCGGCGGGCGCTTCGTCGCTCGAACCGTCCGCGGTGCGGCGCCCGAACGTGTATTCCACGACCACGCCGTCCTTTTCGCGCCGGCCGGTGCGTGGTAGGCCCCCATCCTTGTCGAGGTCGACCAGCAGTTTGATCAGGTCGGAAAGGCCTCCGGCGATCTTCGAAAACCCGCCGCCATCATCCTTGGCCATTATCGTTGTCTCCCTTAGGCCGCAACCGGTTCGGCCTGGGTGACCAATGCCTGCTCGATCCGCGACAATCTCTCGCCGAACGTGACGAGCGCCGAATTGTGTTCTGCCGCATCCTTGCTGAGACGGGAATCGCGGGTCCACCAGTCAAGGCCGAGCTCGCGGGCCTTATCCACCGAGCAGATCACCAGGCGAAGCTGGATGGTCAGCAGTTCCACCTCGACGAGCTTCACATGGATATCTCCGGCGATGACGATGCCCTTGTCGAGAATGCGCTCCAGCAGATCGGCGAGATTTGTGCTCTCGACTGCATGGGACATTGAATGGTCGGCAGGCATGGAAGTCTCCTTTAAGTTGGTCAGCCGGAAGCCGAAATGCGCAGCGTCAGGTCCGCGTCCGACAACCCGAACTGCTCGCGCAGCCGGGCAATCTCCATGGCCTGGGCATACAGCGCCGTGCCGATATTCTCGGTTTGCTGCGATGTCAGCGTGCCATTGTCCATGCGCCGGACAGCCTGGCGTTCCAGCACTTCATGCAGCAGGTTCACGAGTGTCAGGACAAGACGCACGAGACCCTGTTGTGGTCCCTTGGGTTCCTCAAGCCCGTCGAACAGCCCTGGGCTATCTCCCGCAAGGGATAGACCGCTGGGTGCGTCGCTGCCGCGGTTCCCCGAATTGCCAGGCGGCGAATTACCAGGTGGAGGATTGCCGGGCGGCGGACTGGCAGGAGCGGGTGCCCTGGCCGGTTGGGCGGATAGTGGGGCGGGGGCAGTCGGTTGAGGCGATGGCAATGCGGGCGCGGAGGCCGGCGGAAGTGTCGGGCCGGAGGTGGCGGGCAGGCCCGAGAAGAACGAGCCGTCCGGCTGCACGGTGTCGACTGCCGCGAGCAACAGCCTCAGATCGAGCAGGATCAGTTCCACCCCGGCGACGCCAATTGTCACCGCTCCGTCCACCGCCACGCCCTTGCACAGGATACGATCGAGTGCTTCGGCAGGGTAGGAAGTAACAGGCAGGTACTTAAGTATACATGTGAGTAGGTAAGATGTACGGGGGGTTATGAACGTACAGC